>JAQVSP010000006.1 GCA_028700425.1 Sphaerochaetaceae bacterium
ATGAAGCAGGCCAAGAAAGCCGCATCTGAAGCCCTGTCCAAGGGCAGCGAAGCTGTCCTTCTCATAAACTAGAGAGGCATCGTTGAGCTTCAGGCGCTCCATGGCCTGGGCAAGCTCCTCGTAGTCGTTGGTGTCCACGGGATATATTGATGAGAACACCACAGGCTTGACATCCTTGAAGCCTTCGCAGGCCTCTAGGCAGGGGTCTTCAAGGCTCGTTACTGTGTCTCCGACTCTTAGGTCCCCTATGGTCTTTATTCCTGCTATGAAATAGCCTACATCGCCAGCCTGAAGGGTCTTTGTCCTCACCAGGCTAAGCTGCATGACTCCTGCTTCCTCGACCTTGTATGAAAGCTCAGAGTGGAAGAACTTGATCTCCTGGCCCTCTGTCAGATTTCCATCAATCATGCGGATGTTGACTATGACGCCGCGATAGGCATCGTAATGCGAGTCGAATATGAGGCCCTTGAGAGGGGCTTCTGAGTCGCCCTTGGGGCAAGGAATGAGCTTGACTATCTGCTCGAAGAGCTCATCCACGCCCTCGCCTGTCTTGGCTGACACCTTGACAGTCAAATCCACATCCAGGCCAAGGTCCTGGTCAATCTGATGCAGGCAGGCATCAATATCGGCGCTTGGCAGGTCGATCTTGTTGATGACTGGTATGATCTCAAGGTTGTGATCTATGGCCATGTACATGTTGGCCAGGGTCTGGGCCTCGACGCCCTGGGAAGCGTCAATGAGAAGAAGAGCTCCTTCGCAGGAGCTTATGGCCCTTGAGACCTCATAGGAGAAGTCGACATGGCCCGGGGTGTCTACAAGGTTAAGCTCATAGGTGTTGCCATCCTTGGCGGTGTATGGCATCGTCACGGCCTGGCTCTTTATGGTTATGCCTCTCTCCCGCTCAATGTCCATGTTGTCCAGTATCTGGTTCTGGACAGGGCCTCTTGTGGTGTAAAGCCTGGCTTTCTCGATGAATCGATCAGCCAAGGTGCTCTTGCCATGGTCTATGTGAGCGATAATGCAGAAGTTCCTCTTGAATTTCAGATCAGTCATCTTCTTTAAACCAGCTTTGTTACGCTCTGCAGAGGCTCAAATCCAAGAAGCTCCCGGACCTCAGCATCATCCATGGTCTCCTTTTCAACCAGCGTCTTGGCAAGCAGGTCAAGCTGGTCGCGATGGGCGCTGATGATCTCATTGGACTTTTCAAGGCATGAGGAGAGTATCTTCTCCACTTCGTTGTCAATGGCTGCGGCTGTGGACTCGGAATAGGACTTGTGCTGGGCGATTGAGCGGCCAAGGAAGAGAGGCTCGTCCTCTGCTCCAAGGCTGATGAAGCCCAGATTGCTCATGCCCCACTCAGTGACCATGCGGCGAGCTATGTTGGTGGCTTGCTTAATATCCTGGGCTGTGCCTGTTGTGGTCTGGCCGTAGACAAGCTTTTCAGCTACATAGCCTCCCATGCTCATCTTGATCATATCCTCTAGGCTTGAGCGGTTGTGACTGTATGAATCCTTCTCAGGAAGGCTGATAGTGACTCCAAGAGCCTGTCCATGAGGTATGATCGTGACCTTGTGAAGAGGATCAAGGTGGTCCAGGTAGTAGAAGAGCAATGTATGTCCGCCCTCATGATAGGCTGTCGCCAGCTTCTCCTCAGCTGTCATGACCTTGCTCTTGCGAGCAACGCCAAGAAGGATCTTGTCGTGAGCCTGCTCAAAGTCAGCCAGGTTGACTGTCTTTCTCTTCTCCCTGGCAGCAAAAAGAGCGGCTTCGTTTACAAGGTTGGCAAGGTCTGCTCCGCTTGTTCCGCTTGTAGCCCTTGCAATGCGCTCCAGGTCCACATCCGGGTCAAGCTTGACCTTTGCAGCATGTATCTTGAGAATCTCCTCTCTTTCCTTCACATCAGGAAGGTCCACGACGACCTGTCGATCGAAGCGGCCTGGCCTGAGAAGGGCTGGGTCAAGGACATCGGGGCGGTTCGTGGCGGCTATCACTATGACGCCGCTTGAGGTATCGAATCCATCCATCTCCACCAGCATCTGGTTGAGTGTCTGCTCTCGCTCATCATGGCCTCCGCCAAGCCCAGATCCTCTGGATCTGCCCACAGCATCAAGCTCATCTATGAAGAGTATGCAGGGAGCATGAGCTCTGCCCTGGTTGAACAGGTCCCTTACGCGAGCTGCGCCCATTCCAACAAACATCTCTACAAAGTCTGAGCCGCTTGTGTGGAAGAACGACACTCCTGCCTCCCCTGCTATGGCTCGCGCCAGAAGGGTCTTTCCAGTTCCTGGAGGCCCTACAAGAAGCACTCCTCTAGGAATCTTGGCTCCTATCTCCTTGAACTTCTCTGGGTTCTTCAGGAAATCCACTATCTCCTGCACCTCATACTTGGCTTCCTTCTGTCCGGCGACATCCTTGAAGGTCACCTTGGGATCATTGGAGGTGTATTCCTTGGAGAGATTCTTGCCATAGTTCATCATCATGCCATTTCCGCTGGTCTGGCGCATGAGCATCACTGCAAAGGCTATGAATATGACCCAAGGCAGGAAGTTCAGCAGAACTGCCAGCGCGGATACATCCTCGGCAGCTCCCTGTATGGCCACGCCCTTCGCAACGAGCTTTTCCATGAGAGTCGAGTCATAGTATGGAATCCGGGTCTTGGCTGCAGGGAAGTTGAGGCTTGAGAACTCTATCTTGGTCTCAGCCTTGATCACTGCGCTCTTTACGTTGCCGCTTTCCAGCTCGCTGAGAAACACGTCATAGCGGACCTCCTGGTACTGGGATCCGCTGAAGAAAGTCATTGCAAATGCCACGATAAGCAAGGCAAAGGCAACCAAGGCCGCAATGTTCTTGCGCTTGGCTGGGCCTGTGAAGGCGGACTTTGAGCCGCCTTGCTTATTGCTATAGCTAGGCCTCCAGTAGCCATTGCTGTCTCTCTTTGGCTCTGTATTGGGCTTCTGATTGTCCTGGCCCTCTTTTGAGCCCTGGCTTTCGTTCTGAGGAGTATCCTGAGGCTTCTCATCCTTCAGGTCTTTATCGTCTTGATTCACTGTCTTTTCCTGTTGTTTATGTATAGACAATACTATACAAAGTAATCTTGCTTGGGGCAAGGGCAAGCTTGAAATCTACACAAAGCCTATCGGCCCCGCCAAAGGATCTTGCAAATACGGCCTTGACCTCTCCCTTGTCCAGCAGCACTGGAACCTGCGCCTTCAAGGCAAGAGGCACCTTCTGGTCGCCAAGCAGGCTGAAGACCGTCTTCGTGCCGCCAGAGAGCTTGATTGTCATTCCAGGCCTTGCGTTCTGCAAGGATGCATTCTCTGACAGGAAGGTCCTGTCCCAGAACAGCGTCTTGCTGTCAGAATCGATGTCTGGGCCCCAGGCAAACGCTCTGCCTCCTCCAAGATCAAGAAGACCTCTCTCGCCCTGGACTGGATATTCGAAATCCTGGCTTGCGATTGGAAAAAGCGCCAGGCAGCCCTTGTTGATAGAGAACTGCCACCCAGCAGCCTGGGCTCTGCCGGAGCCTTTCTCAATTAAGCGAAGAACCTGGGAGCAGAAGGATAAGGAAAGCTCCTTGCCTGATGAGCATTGCCGATCCCAAAGAGCGTAGATGGCCTGAAGCCTTCCATTTTCATCGGCTTTCTGCAATTTCTCCAGTGGAATTGGCCTTGAATAGTCCAGTTCCAGGCCCTTTAGCAGGGCTATGGATGCATCAAGGCGGCACAGAGCCTCCCTATAGCTGGGAAAGGCTTTCTCTATGGCTGGGATTATGCCCAGCCTGACCTTGTTGCGAAGGCAGAATGGCTCAACATTGGTCGAGTCCTCAGACCATGAAAGGCCCTTGTGGACAAGATAGGCTCGAAGCTGGTCCTTTGTCACACCTAGAAGCGGCCTGACCAGAAGGCCGTTGATAGGCCTGGGACCTCGAATGCTATAAAGAGGAGAGCCTCTGAGGATTCTCATCAGCATGGTTTCGCTTACATCGTCTGCAGTATGCGCTGTGGCTATATAGTCCATGCCAAGCTCAAGGCGCTTGGTCTCAAGGGCCTCATAGCGAAGCGTCCTGCAGGCTTCCTCGAGCCCCTTGCCGCGCTGCTGTGCAAGAGCCTCGGCTTTTCCGCGGCCAAGATGAACCTGGTCATAGGGCACCCCAAGAGCCTCGCAATTGCGCCTGTTGGCTTCCATCTCGCTGTCAAGCTCATCAACAGGTCGGATTCCATGATCCACATAGACTGCATGGACATAGGTCATCTGGGAAAGAAGAGCAAGAAGGCCAAGGGAGTCGGAGCCTCCTGAGAATGCAACAAGAATCCTGGAATCCTGAAGGTTGTTTGCCCTCAGAAATCCCCTTACGGTGTCTTCCAATGCCTTAAATTCTCCTGCACTCATTCCTTTCTGGTATTGTATTGCTGCTGAACAGCTTCAAGCCGCTTACCCTCAGCCAAGTCCATTATGGCCCTGGCGCCCTGCTCTGCGGCTTTCTCGAACAAAGGGAACAGGTCATCTGGAATCCTGGAGAGAACATGATCGGGAACGCTTACTCCCTCATCAGGCCTTCCTACGCCCAGATACACCCTTATGGTATCAGGGCCAAGAAACCTTGTCACGTCTGTGAGCCCCTTGTGCCCTGCAGTGTGGCCGCCGAACTTGATTCTAAGAGAGCCTATAGGCAGGTCCATATTGTCGCAGACAATCAGCTTGACCTCGCTCTTGCTGGCATAGGGCTTGGCTGCTGTTCCGCTTCGGTTCATGAAGGTCAACGGCTTGACAATCGTAAGGCCAGGCTTTCTGGCCTGCATGATCAAACGAAAGCAGCGCTTTCGGAATGTCACTTCCTCAAGCGCCGCCAGCTTGTCGACGACCATGAAACCTGCGTTATGGCGCGTCCTTTCATACTGGGACCCGGGATTCCCAAGTCCAAATACAATCATCTAGATCTCCTTGAAATCTGCACTATTGAAGATGCCCTTGAAGAGGTTCTCCTGATAAGCCTGGAAGATGACCTGCATTGGCTTGCCATCGATGACCAGTGTGACTTCATCCTTGAGAAGCAGATCACGCATTGTGATGCTGAAATCCTTCTGGTTGAGGACAATGTAGATATTCTTCATGTCCTTTCCATAGACCACTCCTGGGAAGAAGCCTTTCTTGATAAGGCGCCTGGATCCGGCTGTTCCGAAATCCTCTGTTCTGACTGTTGCTTTGATTTCCATGATTCAACACTCCTACTCTCGTCGGCTCATGCCGACTACCATCGTTATGGGTTCGATCCAAGATCGCTGGCCCTTAATCGTTGCCTTGTCTTTATAAGGTAAAAGCCATGCCCATGTCAACCATTGGCACAAGAGTTGACTATAAAGGATGCTCCTCAAGCAGGCGCATGATGGAAGCCTGGTCGCCAGATTCCAGCACCCCTTGCCCAAGAGCCTTGAGCTCCTCATAGCTGGAGGACCTCAAGGCAGCCTTGACCCCTGCCACCTGAGATTCGGACATGGACAGCACATCTATGCCAAGTCCAACGAGAATCCTGGCAGCATCAGGGTCTCCGGCCATCTCCCCGCAGACGCTGATGCTCTTCCCCCTAGCCTTGAAGGCAGAGGCTGCATGGCTGATCAGGCGGAATACTGCAGGGCTGAATGACTGGTAATAGGAGAAAACAGAAGCGTTCTGCCTGTCGGCAGCATGGGTGTACTGAATAAGGTCGTTGGTTCCTATGGAGGCAAAGTCGGCTTCCTCAGCCAGCTCGCTTGCCATGATGGCCGCAGAAGGCACTTCTATCATGACCCCAAGCTCATATTCATAGCTTCCTCCAAGCCTGCTCTCAACTGACTTGATCAAGGCCTTGGCAGCTCGGAAGTCCTCCAGGGAGCCTATCATTGGCAGAAGGATTCGCAGATGGCCACTTGAGCTTGCCAGCAGAAGGGCTTCGACCTGAGGCTCGAAGATCTGGGGCCTGGCAAGGCACAGCCTGATCGCTCTCTGTCCAAGAAAGGGATTGGGCTCGGCAGGCATCTGTATGCAGTCCACCTTCTTATCAGCTCCTGCGTCAATTGTCCTTACGGTCACAGGACGAGGTGCATAATCCCCAATAACCTTGGCATAGGCTGCGGCCTGGATGCCTGCACTTGGTATTGATACCGACTTCATGAACAGGAACTCGGAACGAAGAAGCCCAACTCCATCGCAGTAAGGATTGGCCTTTTGATCTGCTGAGCTGAGATTGATCTCTATCAAGACAGAGTGTCCATCGATTGTCTCAGCCTTCTTGTCCAGATTCATTTCAAGCTCCAGAGCCTGGCGGGCAAGATCCTTGCGCCTTTGCAGCAAGGCCTTGCATGTATCTTCATCTGGGTCTATGTAGAGCCTTCCCTTGTCTGCATCCACTCCAAGGCGCATCCCCTTGGACAGCTGGCTTATGTCGATGCCGGCCAGGCATGGGATGCCAAGAGACCTGGCAATAATTGCACAATGGCTGGTCAAGCCGCCTAGTGTGGTTACGATTGCAGCCGTGAGCCTTGCATCCAGGCAAGCTGTCTGGGAGGGAAGAAGGTCATAGGCGCAAAGAACAACAGGGCCTTCTGCATGCACAGCATTGTCATCGGCGCTGTTGTCAAGGCACCTGAGCAGGCGCATCTTGACGTCTCTGACATCTATGCTTCGCTCACGAGTGAGAGGATTTTGCGATGAGGCCAGCGTCCTCTCATAATTCTCGTATACAAGAGCCACGGCGGCCTTGGGACCGCAGCTATCCATGGCAGTCTTGATCTGGCTGTCCACCTCTGGGTCAAGGAGCATGGCGATGTGCGCTTCAAGGATCCTGCTTGGCTCCCTAGAACCATGGCAAAGGGCCCTAAGCTCTGATTCAGCTCTGGCACGGGCCCTGGCATAGCACTGCTCTGGATCGCCCTTGGGCTCTTTCATGCTGGGCTTGTGAGCTTCAAGGATCAAGGCTGTTCCCAGCCCTGCACCATGGCAGACCGTGTTTCCCTCAAGCTCCCTCATCCTTCCTCCTTAGGCATTCAAGGCTCCATGTTCTTCAAGGCATAGCCTTGATTGCGGAGTATTCCTATCAGGACAATTATCCTTCCTTTGCTGGCAGTTAGCAAGGCTTTTTTGTCTTAATAGGAATATTTTCCTATGATATGCAACCCTAGTTGTCAAGTAGATGCGATGATTGTGGATTGCCTGGGATGCAAGCAAGCTATATGGAGGCAAGACACTCCAGTGTCCAGGAATCCAGGGCGCGCAGCTGCTGAGGGGTGTGAAACCAATGCTCGCAGCTCTCCTCTACAGTCAGCCTGCATCCAAGGCGCCTGGCAAAGCTCTCTACGTCAAGGCGCCTGACCATTGAATCCTGTCCTCCATAAAGAATGAAAGAGGGACTTTGGCAGCTGTCCAGCGGATGGGCTAAGGCATATTGCAAATACTCCCAATCAAGGGCTGGTCCAGTTGAAGCCTGGATCCTTTTCTCTCTTCTAAGGTCCTCCTCATCCACCCCCTGGGCTTTCATCATCGACTCGATCATGCCGACCATGTTGACCACAGGGCTCACAAGAAGGCTGGCAAAGAGGCTTTGTCTCTTGAAGGCTAGAAGGCTGAAGTATGCTCCAATGCTGTTTGCCCTTAGGCCGATTCTGTCATAGCGCTGTCTGGCCCACACCATGATGCCCTCAAGCTCAGGCACAGCGTGCATTGGATCAAGGCTTCCCTTTTCCATCGCCCGCTCCCCATGGCAGGGAAGATCAATGGCAAGCACCTTGGCCTTGGTCAGCTTGGCAAAGGCTCTTGCCTCTTCCTTGCAGCCATATTGGCCATGGACGAACAGGAAAAGGTCAGAAGAATCCGGCCCGATAAGAAGGGCTGGTATATTGTTGATCATCATTGCAGTCTCACAAGACAAGAGAAGCCTCCAGAAGGAGGCCTCAAGCAGGGAAGGCAGGATTCGAACCTACGGTGCCGGCACCAAAAACCAGAGCCTTAACCACTTGGCGACTTCCCTAAGCGATGACAAGTTATACCAAATCCAGGCTTTTGTCTAGAAGAAGCAAGGAGGGGCCGCTTCCATTAAGAAAGGCATTCTTGCTTTTCAGGTCCTCCATTGGATAAAGAAGGGAAAAATCATTGAAGAAGGGCCAGGCCTCAGGCTCAAGGGAATAATATGCGTTGAGTATCTCAGATACCGGGAGGACCTTGTGCCTGTCCAGGCTATCCAGCCTTTCATAGGCCTGTCTCGTTGAGGTCTTTGTCCAGGGTGGGAAAAGCAGCCGTCCTCTCAGCCTTCTTGGCCTGATGGGCATGATGGACTCCCCTGCCCCCTGGACAATTGCAGCCTGAGCCCCGCTTACGAAGAAGGGCACATCGCAGCCCACGCTGAAGCCCAGGCTGATGAGGGCCTGCAGGCTGTCATGGCTGTAGCCTCTGTCAAGATGAAGAAGAAGGGCAGCGGCATCGCTTGAAGGGCCTCCCAGTCCAGAGGGGCTTGGTATGAGCTTGGTCACCTTCACCTTTACGCTCAGCTTGATGCCATAGGCCCTGGACCATGCGTCAAAGGCCTTGGTGATTGAATTAGGGCTTGCTATGCCCTTGACCTCTATGGAAGGGCTGTCTGAGAGACCAGATTCAATCTCAATCTCATCCCATAGGCTTGTAAGCACTTGCATGAGGCTGATGATCTCATGCAGTCCATCAGGCCTTCTCTGAAGCACCTGAAGGTGCAGGTTTGTCTTGGCATATGCCCTTATGGTCTCTATCATATCACCTTCGCTTCCCTAAGGGCCCTTTCAGCAAGGCTTGCCCAGTCGCCCGCCTTTATGTTTCGGTTAAGAGGGCTTGGATGCTCCATTCTGTAGGCAGGCAAGCCCGTCTCAAGCCTAATGAGCCTATTGTAGGCAAAGCTGCCCAGCCCAATGAGAACAGAGGGCTGAACCAGGGCTATCACCCTGCCTAGGCTCTGGTCGCATATTTCAAGCAGCCTGCTTCTGATTATACTCGGAATCTTGTCCAAGGGAATGTTTGTACCCTTCTGCTTGTCAAGAAAGCCAAGCGGACAGTAGTTGAAAAGCGCGAAGTCTCTTGCAAAGTCCTCGGCTACAGGGTAGAGGGTGCGAAAGTATGACCAGAAGCGAGTTCCGCTTACCTCCTGGCGCCTAAATCCTAGGCCCTCTATCCTGAACCCAGGAGGCTGGATGCCTGGCTCCCTTATAGGAAGGTCAAGGCCAAGGTAGGACCTGACCATGTCGGTCGAGCCAAATGGGATGCCATCCTGGAGCATGCCATAGGGGCCGGGGTTCATTCCCAGCAGAATAGCCTTTGGCCTAAAGGCAATGAACCTTCGCAGGAAGGCAAGATGAAGATCCTTGGCATAATCAAGAGGGTTGAAGACAAGGGCAAAGGAAGAGCAATCCAGGCTATTGACCCTGGCGCCTAGGTCCATGACCTCCTCCTCAAGCATGCTGATAAACCGATTATCCATTGTGCAACCAGCTTAATTCTACTCTGGAACTGACAAATTTGGGGAGTGTTTTTCCAAAGACAACAATAATTTCCTAAACATTTTGTTTTTTACGCAATTTTTACTATAAATGCTTCATTATTTCATGTTTTTTGGTTTGGATATTTACTTTTAGATAAACATATGCCATCATTGTTATGATTTACACGGAGGTAATTTCAATGTTAATCAACCTAAAGATGCATAAGGACGTAAGAGCTCGCAACGTCGAACGCTGCAAAGAGAAGAGCATAGTAATGCCGACATTTGCCCAGATGGCAAATCCGGCTCTCATCCCTGGCAATATAAAGGACAGCCTTAAGGATGTAGGACTTTGGGATGTAAATCCCCTGAACCTGTTCAGGATCAACTGGCATAATGAGCCCGTTGAGAAGGGCGGCACATTCGGACCGGTGAACTACATTGAGATCCCAAGGCAGATCACAGGCACCAAGGCAAGGATCCTGGCCCTTGCAGGCAAGTGGTTCCCATGCGGAGTTCACAAGGTAGGAGCTACCTACGGCTGTCTCGCCCCAGCTCTTGTCACCGGAAACTTCGATGCACAGAACCAGCAGGCTGTATGGCCTTCAACGGGCAACTACTGCCGCGGCGGAGCCTACAACAGCGCACTGCTCAACTGCAAGTCAATCGCAATCCTCCCAGCTGAGATGAGCAAGGAGAGATTCGAATGGCTCAAGACAGTCGCTGGCGAGATCATTGCAACCCCAGGCTGCGAGTCAAACGTCAAGGAGATCTTCGACAAGTGCCACGAGCTCAACGAGACCCGTGGAGCCAACATTGTCATATTCAACCAGTTCGAGCAATTCGAGAACTACCTCTGGCATTACAAGGTGACCGGATCGGCAATGCTTGAGGTTCTCAAGTCCCTCAATATAAAGCCGGAGAACGTAAGAGGATACGCCTCCTCCACAGGAAGCGGCGGAACGCTGGCTGCCGGAGACCATCTCAAGGATGTCTTCCCCAACATCAAGATTGCAGCCGGCGAGGCTCTTCAGTGCCCAACCCTTCTTCGCAATGGCTTTGGCGGCCACCGAATCGAGGGAATCGGAGACAAGCATGTTCCATGGATCCACAACGTCAAGAACACAGACATGATCTGCGCCATCGACGACCAGGACTGCATGGATGTCTACCGCCTCTTCAATGAGCCCGATGGAAAGGCCTATCTCAAGAGCATAGGACTTACAGACCAGCAGCTCAAGGACCTTGAGCTTTTCGGGATCAGCGGAATCGGCAACATGCTCTCCGCCATCAAGATGGCCAAGTACTATGAGATGGATGAGAACGATGTGGTATTCACAATCCTTACAGACTCCACTGTCATGTACACAAGCCGCCTTGCAGAGCTTGATGCCAAGCAGGGCAAGTTCAGCCTCACTGAGGCAGCCAGGGTCCATAGCGGAGCCTTGCTCCACCAGAGCATCGCAAACGCCCTTGAGCTCGGCTACTATGACAGGCTTAGAATCCATAACCTCAAGTACTACACCTGGGTTGAGCAGCAGGGCAAGACCTATGCCGAGATCCAGGCTCAGTGGTATGACCGAGACTATTGGAAGCAGATTCCAGCCATGGCCGACAAGATCGACAAGCTGATCACTGCCTTCAATGCCGAAGTCAGCGGCAAATAGCCGACAAGAGTCAGGAGCGAGGGCCGTTGGTCCTCGCTTTTCTTTTATGATAAAGGAGCTATTATGAAATTCTCATACGTATGCAATGACTGCGGCAGGGAGTATAGGACTGATGATATCATGTACCAGTGCCCTCACTGTTCAAAGGAGAATGATGGAACGCACTTTCCAAAGGGCAACCTGAGAGTCATCTATGACAAGCAGGATCTGGAGAGGCTGAAGGAGAAGGAGCATGTCACATGCTACGACTTCTTCCCCTACGAGATACCAAACCATGATGCCTATCCTGTAGGAAACACTCCGCTGGCCAGGCCAGTCAGGCTCAATAGGGAAAGCGGCTTGAAGAACACATACTGCAAGCTTGACAGCGCCCTGCCCTCTGGGTCCTTCAAGGACCGAGCAAGCCAGCTGATAGTGGGACAGGCGCTTGCTCATGGCCAGACCCGCATAGCACTGGCCTCAACAGGCAACGCCGGAGCGGCCATGTCATGTGCAGGAGCTGCCTACGGCCTGGAGATTGTTCTCTTCGTGCCGAAGACCGCCCCAATCAACAAGCTCATGCAGAGCGTGCTCTACAATGCAACTGTAGTGCCAGTCGACGGCACCTATGATGATGCTTTTGAAAGGTCGATTGAGTATACGGAGGCCTTTGGAGGAATCAACCGCAACACTGCCTACAATCCAATGACCATAGAGGGGAAGAAGAGCGTTTCCATCGAGCTATTCGAGCAGCTTGGACGCAAGGCCCCTGATGCTGTCTATGTAGCAGTGGGCGATGGATGCATATACGCAGGAGTCTGCAAGGGCTTCTACGACCTGCTGCAGGCTGGCTTGATAAGCAAGATGCCCAAGGTCATATGCGCCCAGAGCACAGGGTCCAATGCTATAAGCCAGGCCTTCCTCACATCACGCAAGGTGCCTATGGAGAACCCGACTACCAGAGCCGATTCCATCAGCGTAGGCCTTCCTGCCAACGGAAGCATGGCTGTTGACTACATTCGCGAGACAGAGGCCTGGGCAACAGAGGTCACCGACCAGGAGATTCTTGATGCACAGCTTCAGCTTACCTCAAAGGCTGGAATCTTTGTTGAGCCTGCTGCTGCATGTGCCTGGGCTGCCTACGCAAAGGACCTGGACAAGATCAAGAAAGAGCTTGGCGAGGATGCATGTGTGGTCGTTCTTCTAACCGGCACGGGCTTCAAGGACATGGCCGCCTTCGATGGGCGTGTCAGCATTCCCCCTGCAATTGAGAACAGCAAGGCCGCTGTGCTCAGGCGCTTTGGGCGATGACTATGGACTTGCTAGGCGTTTTGGAGTAATTTAGGGCTTGGAGTATTATATGACAGAGGTGCTAATAGGATTAGGTATCGGGCTTGCAGTCGCTCTTGTAGTGTTTATTGCAATGTATGCAAGCAACAAGCGTGATAAGGAGATAAGCAGGACTGAAAGCGAGAAGCTTCGCAAGATGCTTTCAGACCGCATGGACCTAGAAAGCTCTGGATTGTCGAAGCTGAAGGAGGAGAACGAGACCCTCAGGAAGGAGAATGAGAACCTTCGAATTACAGTCTCGACTCTCAGCCAGAAGCCAGGCAGAAAGGAAGTCGAGCGACTCCAGGTCTACCAGCAGGCCATCGACAGGCTTGTTGTCGTCAGCCCAGGCTTTGGAGCTGCATGGCAGAGCGCACTGGCAGAGGCTGAATCAAATCACAAGCTGATCTACAATGGAACCATTGGGTTCGTCAAGCGCCTGATACCAGGCAGGGTGGACACAAAGGCCATTGAGGAGCAGAAGTGAACTGACCGCTTATAAAGCAAAGAGGAAGCGTCGCTTCCTCTTTTTTTATGCTTTGCCTGAGTTCTTCTTTTAGGGCAAAACGCTTTGGGCAAGGCTGTCAGCCATTGCCTCAAGCTCCTCCATCTGGCATTCCTTGAGACTTGACCTTATGCTAAGCATAGGACAGACGTAGGTCATGGACTTCATGCTGTCAAGGATCTCCTTCATGCATCTGCCGCTAGAGGGAGCCCATGAGCCATTCTCGATGAGCGCTATTGTCTTGTTCTGAAGGTTATGAGCCTTGAGATCAAGAAGAAGGGTCTCCATGCTTGTGAAAAGCCCCGCATTGTATGAGGACGATGCAAATGCAATTGCCTTGAAGGAGAAGCACTTGGAAAGGAGCACCGACAGGTCGGTCTTGGATGAGTCATAGATCTCTATGCCCTTGACATTGCGCTTGGCCAGCAGAGCCGCAAGAGCAAGGGCGGCCTGCTCGGTGTTTCCATAGATCGATCCATAGACTATCAGGACAGAGTCCTTCTCGCTCTGATAGCTGGACCAGATGCTGTACTTTTCCACATAGCTTGCTATGTTCTCTCTCCAGATGGGTCCATGAAGGGGGCAAAGCATCCTTATGTCCAGGCCCGAGGCCTTCTTTAGAAGGCTCTGGACCTGCACGCCATACTTGCCGACTATATTGAAGTAGTATCTTCTGGCTTCATCCATGTCAAAGTCAGACTCATCGGCAAACAGGTTGCCGCTGCTGGCTCCGAAGGTGCCGAATGCATCTGCGCTGAAAAGCGTGCCTGTGCATTTATCATAGGTGACCATGACCTCTGGCCAATGGACCATTGGAGCTGCGATAAAGCAGAGCTCATGTCTGGCGGTCTTAAGAACGTCGCCTTCCTTGATGGCTCGCACATTAGCAAGCTTGATGTCATTGAAGGCGACCAGCATGTCCAGGGCTCTCTGGCTGGCAACTACACAGGCATTGGGATAGAGCTCAAGCACCTGCTTTGCAGTGGCGCTGTGGTCTGGCTCCATATGCTGTATGACAATGTAGTCCAGGCTCCTAGTTCCAAGCACTCTTTTTAGGCTTTCAAGAAAAGCCTTGCTCACGGACTTGTCGACAGCGTCCATGAGAACCGTTGCATCAGTGTCGCAGATCAGGTAGGAGTTGTATGACATTCCATCTGGAACTGGATAGGCATTCTCAAACCTTTCAAGGCGCCTGTCGCTAGAGCCTACATAGTACAGGTCTTCTGCAATATTAATATCAGTGAACATAAAGCCTCCGAATCAAATATATCCGAACTTTATGGAAAAGAGAACAGCTTCCAGGCTTCAAAGCACGGAAGCTGACTTTTACTTTCTTGACTATCGGCCGATATGAAGAGTAGTATTGCCATGCGTCGGCGTGGTGGAATAGGTAGACACAAGGGACTTAAAATCCCTCGACCTAAACAGTCGTACGGGTTCAATTCCCGTCGCCGGCAACGTGCAGAACAGGCCTCATGGAGGCCTTTCTTCATTTTTCAATGCGCTGCAAGAAGCCTTTAAGCGCCTCTGCATAGCGCTTTGGGTCGCTCATAAGGCTCTGGGCATGCTCGGCTTCCGGAAAGATCTCAATCTGCCTGTAGCCGAGGGTCTTGGCATCATAGAGATCATAGGCGTTCTGGCAAAGAACATAGCTGTCTGCTTCTCCGTGAATGAAAAGCATTGGCTTTTCATAGAAGCGAACGCTGTCTATGGCATTGCTTGTCTTCCAGCGAAAGCCATAGCGCAGCTTCACATAGGCATAGCCAAAAAGCAGGATGAAAGATGGAAACTGAGCAGTATGATGAATCTGGTAGCTCATGAGCTCAAGAAGGTCAGCAAACCCACAGTCCTCGATGCAGAAATCAGGGGTGCAGTACTTCAGGCTCACCATGCTTGATGCAGCTCCAAGACTCTCGCCAAGAAGGCCGATTATGGCCTTCTCCCCTCTCTTGGCCCTGAACCACTCATACAGGCTTGCTATGTCCTTGGCTTCAAGGTAGCCCATCGAGCACTCACAGCGCTTGTTGGCTCCATGATGCCTGAGGTCATAAATATAGCAGTCATAGCCATATTCATGCAGGATGCCTGCGTACTTGATTCCGCCCAGCCTGTTGTATGTGTGGCCATGGGTTATGATGACAAGCTTGTTGCTTGGCTGAGAGGCCGGGAGGTATGTTCCATGAAGCACATAGCCATCCCAGCTTGCCAGGTCAAGCTCCTGCTTCTCCATAGCATCATAGGCATCCCAGTAACCGTTTCTTTTCTCTTGATCAACAATGAACGCACTATCTTTCAGATGCGGATGTATAGCCATTTCCGCCGCAGTGGCTCCCATGGCAAAGCAGATGGCTATTACAGCTAGAAAGACGGCTGCCGCGGCCCAAAGCATCTCAGTGCTTTTTCAGAAGGTCGCGGATCTCGGTCAGCAAGGCTATGTCTGGAGGAGTGACTGGCTTAGGAGGCTCAACTGGAGCCTTTGCGGCTTCCTGCTTGGCCTTGGCTGCCTCATCGAGGGCCTTGATCTTGTTGAAGCCCTTTATGACAAGGAACAGCACCAAGGCAGTAAGAATGAACTGGACAATCTTCTGGATAAGCATGCCATAGCGAATGGCAACCTCTCCAGTTGTCGCTGTTGCTGCGCTTAGCACGACCTTGAGATCTGAGAAGTCCACCTTTCCTACGATCAAGCCGATGACTGGATTGAGTATATCACCGACGAAGGACTGGACTATTGCCGTGAATGCTCCGCCAATGACGATGCCGACTGCCATGTCTATGACACTGCCGCGCATGATGAAAGCCTTGAATTCAGTCAAGAACGCACTTTTCTTGCCTTTTGCCATAAGATTCCTCCTGAAACAGAAATATACCTGCATTTTAGTTCATCCCAATTCAAAAGGCTAGATGACATCCCCCTTCCTGGACGATGTTTACTGCATGCCTGGCTGAGGTCGCCACAAAAAAAATAAGATAAGACCCACTACTCAAGATACAGCCTTTTTTGATAGAGTTAAGCCATGACCGCAATATTGACCTTGATTTTTGTAGCGGGAAGCCTTGGGCTTTTCCTTTTCGGCATGAAGATTCTCTCAGAAGGCCTTCAGAAGATGGCTGGAACAAGGATGAAATCTGTTCTGCGGATGATGACCAAGAACCGCTTCATGGCAGTGCTTACCGGAGTAGGAATCACTGCCTTGATCCAGAGCTCATCAGCTACAACGGTCATGGTGGTCAGCTTTGTCAACGCAGGCCTTATGACCCTCTCCCAGAGCATAGGAGTCATTCTCGGTGCGAACATCGGCACAACCATCACTGCATGGATAGTCGCCTTGATAGGCTTCACCGTTGACATCTCCTCCCTTTCCCTTCTTGCAATAGCCATTGCCCTTCCGCTGCAGTTCTCAAAGAAGACATACATCAAGAATGCAGGCGAGCTCTTGATGGGGCTGGGCCTTCTCTTTCTGGGCCTGCATTACCTGCAGGCTTCAATGCCGGACCTCTCAAGCCATATAGAGGTCTTGGCCTTCCTGCAGAAGCTCAACAGCGGAAGCCCCGTTTCCCTGATACTATGCGTTCTCATAGGCATGGTCATAACCATGATCATCCAGTCTTCTGCAGCCGCCATGACGCTGACCATAACAATGGCCTATCAAGGCTATGTAGGCGTGAATGCAGCAGCAGCCCTCTGCCTTGGCCAGAACATAGGCACCACCATAACAGCCTGGCTGGCTTCGCTAAGGACAAGCACTGCCGCCAAGCAAAGCGCCTGGGCCCACATTCTCTTCAATATCATAGGCTCTGTTCTTGCCTTGATCTTATTCAAGCCTTTCATGAACCTGGTCAACAGCATAACCCCAGGTGATGTCTACAGCATGACAGGCACCAGCCTCACAAGCACCTTGCCGACCTTCCTGGCTACCTTCCACACCACCTTCAATGTCGTCAACACCTTGCTCTTTTTGCCCTTTGTCAAGCAATTCGCCAAGCTCATCGAGAGGCTCATACCAACAAGGGATGATTACGAGGGCGGAACCTATCACTTCACCTACATAGGCAATCCCTTCATTGATTCGCCTGAAATCTATCTTCCTGTCATAAAGGATGAGGTCAAGAAGCTGGCTGAAGTGGCTAAGGGCATGCTTGCCGACTATAGGGCATTCTTCAACAAGGATCATAAGGAACTGGATGCCTTCATTGAGAGCGAGAAAAAAGCAGAGGAATATGCAGACCAGATGCAGGAACAGCTGATAGGCTTCTGCGTTCACATGGTGCAGAAAGCCCAGGTTCCAACAAATGCAGAGGACCTTAACGCCTGCATAAGGGTCATCGACGAGCTGGAGTCTGTGACAGACAGCATATACAACCTAGCCTGCATTGCCCGCGACCGCTGCCAGCAAGGCTGGCGCTTCAACAAGGAGACAGAGGATGCCATTCTTCAGTACGAAGCCCTGGTGAATGACTACCTGAACTTCATCTCAAGCCATATAGGCAAGACTTTTGACAAGGCTGACCTTGCACAGGCCTACAGGTTTGAGGAAGTCATAAACAATGAGCGAAACCGCAACTCAAGCCTCGTCGAGACAAGGCTTGCCCAAAGCACCTCTGCTGTGAAGCAGGAGCTTCTCACCCTTGAGATAATTCGCCACCTAGAGCACATCGGAGATTTCTGCACAAACATTGCAGAGACCATGGCCAAGGCAGCAAAGCACGAGCCTGTGCTCAGGAAAAGCTGACAGCCTCTACTTGAAATACTTTGAATACTCCCCTTTTACAAGGGAGATGACATCCTCCAGGCTCTTGGCAAAGCAGCTTGCGCCCGAGGCATGGAAATGACCACCTCCACCGAAGGTCGAGGCTATGGCCCCTACATCAATGCCGCTGTCATGGCTGCTTCTGAAGCCTAGGACAAACTTGCCAGGTTCCTCGCCTGTCTTAATGAAGGCAATGCTCTTCACAGTGGCTACGCTCAGGAACTCCTGGTAGAACATATCGCTTGGCCTGTCGCTGTCAGCAAAGCGCTGCATGTCCTCTTCGGTTTCCCAGGAAATGACAAGCCTGTCATCAAAGTGCCAGCTGGCTCTCTTGCATATCTCGAACAGGAACTCCTGGGAAGCTCTTGTGTTCTGCTGGAAGAACCTTGAATAAAGCCTGTCCAGTCCAAGGGCATAATGATCGACCAGGTCTGCAATTGCCGTGAGGCAGCCCTTCTGGTCGCCTCTGAGGAAGCGAAAGAAGCCAGTGTCTGTAAGAAAGCCCTGGACGATGTAGAGGGCAGCCTGCTTGGAGGGATAAAGGCCAAAGGCCTTGTATAGGCCATTGACCAGTATTGTTGTGGAAGGCGATGCAGGATCGACATAGCTGGACTGGAAGGTCATCGGGCCTCTTGTGCCATGATGATCGATGACGATGCGAGGCAGCTTGGCTTCCTTAAGGCTGTCTGCGAATGCAGAACCTATTCGGAAGGTGTCGGCGCAATCGAGTATGCACACCAAGGGCTCCTGTGACAGGAACTCCTGAGGCAGGTGGCTGATGAAATTGTGCTCAAGCTCAGATATCTCAGGCTTTATGAAAGGTCCTTGATTGGCTAGAACGATGGACTTGGAATCCTTGCCCAAGGCAAGAAGCATCTCCCTGAAGGCAAGGCAAGAGAAGATGCAGTCTCCATCAGGCTTTTCATGACCTATGATCAGGAAGCTTCTGGACGTCCTGATAAGCTCAAGAAGCTCTTCGTTAACCATGGACCCTACCTTTCCGGCAAGCTCAGGACAAGGCCTTCCTGGCTTAGCAGCTGAGGAGAGCCTGTTCCGAGTATGGCGTCCTTGGTGATGACCACCTTCTTGACGTTCTTCATGCTTGGCAGCTCATACATGATCTCGAGCATCGCTTTCTCGATTATGCTCCTGATTCCTCTGGCTCCTGTCTTCTGCTCATAGGCCGTGGTCGCAACTGCGTCGATGGCTGAATCATCAAAGACAAGCTCCACGCCATCCATGGCCATTGAGGCCTGGTACTGGCGAACGATTGAGTTGCGAGGCTCAGTGACTATGCGCTTGAGATCCTCGATGCCAAGGTTATTCAGGCCCACATGTATAGGTAGCCTTCCTATGAACTCAGGTATGAGGCCGAACTTGATCAGGTCATCTGGAAGCATCTGCTTGTAGATCTGGTCAAGACCGATCTGGGATTGCTTGACAGAAGCCGATCCAAAGCCCATGGAGGATGTGGCTATGCGCTTCTCTATGACCTTGTCCAGGCCAACAAAGGCGCCTCCGCAGATGAACAGGATGTTCGCTGTGTTGATGCGCAGCATCTCCTGGTTTGGGTGCTTTCTTCCACCCTGCGGCGGAACGCTGGCAACTGAGCCCTCGATGATCTTCAAAAGAGCCTGCTGGACTCCCTCGCCTGATACATCACGGGTTATGGAGACATTCTCGCCCTTCTTGGCGATCTTGTCGATCTCGTCGATGAAGACGATTCCAACCTCGGCAGTGGTGATATCCTCGTCAGCAGCCTGGATCAGCTTGAGAAGGATGTTCTCAACATCCTCTCCAACGTAGCCTGCCTCTGTAAGGGTGGTTGCATCCGCAATGGCAAAGGGAACCTGAAGCTTGCGAGCAAGGGTGCGTGCAAGCAGCGTCTTTCCTGTGCCTGTCGGGCCGACGATGAGGATGTTGGACTTGTCGATATCAGGGCTTGAGCTGTCGCTAGGATGCTCATTCTGATACTTGATCCTCTTATAATGGTTGTAGACAGCCACCGAGAGAACTCTCTTGGCTTCATCCTGGCCGATGACATACTGGTCAAGGAACTCCTTGAGCTCATGAGGGGTGGGAATCGGGCCTGTGAGCGGATTGGAATTGACGCTGCCCTGCTCTGCATCGCCGCCCTTGAAAAGGCGGTTGAGCTCATGGGCGCAATCCTCGCAGATAGACACCCCGTTGGCGGTTATCAAGCGGCTATAGGCGCTGCCGCAAAGCGAACATACACGAGCTCTTCCCATCAGCGTTTCTCCAGGATCCTGTCAGCGATGCCATAGGCGATGGCTGACTTTGCATCCAGATAGAAGTCTCTCTCGATATCCTTGGCCAGGACCTCGGCAGGCTTGCCGCAATCTCGGGCCAGGTAGTCGATGGTCAGCTTCTTCAGCCTAAGGATCTCTGCCGCTTGTATTGAGACATCGGTCTGCTGGCCTTCGACTCCACCCCAGGGCTGATGAATCATGATCCTGCTGGATGGCAGGATGATCCTCTTGCCCTTGGCTCCGCCTGCAAAGATGATGGCAGCCATTGAGCATGCCTGACCCATGCATATGGTATTCACATCTGCATGGAGGTAGGACATTGTGTCGTAGACGGCCAAGCCGGCGGTTATGACGCCGCCGGGGCTGTTGATGTAAAGGTTTATGTCCTTATCCGGATCCACGGAATCAAGGAAAAGAAGCTGAGCGATGACCAAGTCTGCCGTGGCGTCGTTTATCTCGCCATCAAGGAAGACGATCCGCTCCTTCAGAAGGCGGCTGTAGATATCGTAGGATCTCTCCCCGATGCCTGTGCTTTCAACCACCATCGGAATAAGGCTCTGGTTTCTCTCGTTTCTACTGTCTTTCAATTAATTTTCCTTTTTCTCAGTGAAGGTATTGGCTGCCAGCAGCAAGTCCTGGCAAAGGTCGTTGCAGATATCCTCTGTGACAAGGGTCTTGAAGTAGTCATTGTACTCAGGATGGTCCTTTGTTGTCTCGGCATACTTGGCCATGGATTGCTCAATCTGCTGATCGGTTGGCTTGATGCCTTCTGCCTTGATGATGGCTCCGAGAATCAAGGATCCCTTGACCTGCTTCAGAAGATTGTCCTTATTGGCCTCGATGTACTTGTCCTTTGTCATTCCCTGGGCTTCGAAGAACTTCTCGACCTGGTCAACAGGAGCATTGTACTGGGAGAGCATCTGGGCCCAGGCATTGTTTCCAGCCTCGTCTATGGCGCTGTCTGGAACATCGATCTGGGTCTGGGCGATGAGCTTGTCCACAAGGGCGTCGAACTTGGCGTTCTTGTTCTTCTCCTCGGCCTTGGCCTCAAGGTCTGCCTTTGTGGCTGCGATGAGGTCTTCCTTTGTCTTGTACTTTTCGCTCACATCCTGGGCAAGGTCATCATCCAGCTCAGGGATGCTGAGGTAGCGTACCTTGGAGACCTCGATGGCATACTGCTTGTGGTCCTGCTTGCCCTCAAGGGTCTTGGCATCGCCGACCTTCACGCCAAGCAAGGCCTCTCCGAACTTCTTGCCATCCTCTGGCCCGATGATCTCAAGAAAATCCTCGTTGGCAGTGTCTGCCTTCTTCTCGCCATTCTCATCAAGCTCCCATGTGTTCATTGTCACATAGTCGCCGGCAACGGCTTCGCCGTCCCTGTTGACCAGGCTGGAATTGCGCTTCTTGATTTCCTCAATGGCTTCATCGACTTCCTTGTCAGTGACCTTGGCCACCGCAGCCTCAACCTCATTGCCCTTGTAGCTTGCAAGCTCAAAGGTTGGCTTGATGTCATACTTGATGCTGAAAACCAGGTCTCCGGACTTGTATGGGAAAAGGGACTCCTCGTCAATAAGCGACGGAGAGTTGTTCCAATAAGGCTTGAGATCCTCCTCAAGGCCTTCCACGACTGAGCCAACAGCAGCATCAAGCTTGTCAGCTGCAACCTCGTTTAGAATCTGATCGCCATACTTGGAATCGATGATGGAGGTAGGAACATGGCCCTTGCGGAATCCAGGAACCACTAGCTTCTTTGCATAATCGCTGAGCTTTGTGGCATACTCATCCTTTATTTCCTGCTCACCTACGGTGATTGTCAGCTTCAGAGCGGATTTCTCCAGCTTCTCTGTCTTGTACTCGTAACTCATTTATTTCCTCTTTATAAGTTAATTCAATCACGCTAGTATAATAAAAACGCTTGCGTTCATCCATACCAGCGCACTTGTTTTTTGTTTATTTTCCTGTCAGTCTCTCATACTCATCCAGAAGGCCTGCAAAGCGCTCGATAGCTGTCTTCACCGGCTCAGGTGTGCTCATGTCGACTCCAGCTGCCTTCAGGCTCTCTATTGGATACCTGGAGCCGCCGCTTCTAAGGAATCCAAGGTAGTCAGCAAGCTCGCTGGCTCCGCCCTCCATGACGCGCTTGGAAAGAGCGATGGAGGCTGAAAGCCCTGTTGAGTACTTGTAGACGTAGAAGGCCCTGTAGAAATGAGGGATCCTCAAGGCTTCCAGCGAGCTTTCCTCCGGCAGATAGACTTCATCGCCGAAGTACATCTTCAAAAGCTCGCCGTAGATCTCGCGGATTGAGTCAAGGGTCAAGGGGACTCCCGACTCTGCAAGCCTGTGGGCCTTCAGCTCGAACTCTGCAAACATGGTCTGGCGGAACAGGGTTCCGATTATGTCATCAAGCTGGCTGCTGATGATCGAGGCCTTGGCAGTATCGCTAGGGGTGTGGGCCAGAAGATAGCGTGCAAGCATCTGCTCATTGAAGGTCGATGCAACCTCTGCCTCAAAGATGGTGTAGTTCGCGCATGAGACCGGATTGCTCCTGTTGCTGTAGTAGCTGTGCATGGAGTGTCCGCCCTCGTGAGCCAAGGTAAAGAGGCTCTTGTTGGTGTCTCCACGATAGCTGATAAGTATGAAGGGATTTCCCACAAGAGCGCCTGCGCTGAAAGCTCCGCTTCTCTTGCCCTTGTTCTCATAGCGATCGACCCAGCGGTCTTCTGTCAGGCCCTTGCAAAGCACTCCAACATAATCCTGTCCCAGCGGCAGCAATGCATCATGGATGATTGAGACAGCCTGGTCATAGGAGATGTCGGTCTTCTCTTCGCTTACCATCGGGGTGTAAACATCCCAGTGTGAGAGCTTTTTCAGCCCGAGGGCCCTGCGCTTGACATCGTAGAAGCGATGAAGCACCTCAAGGCCGCCATGTACAGTCTCAATAAGGTTCTCGTAGACGCTGGAGGGAACCTTGTCCTGGAAGAGGGGCGCCTCAAGGCAGCTGGAGAATCCGCGTGCTCTTGATATGAAGATATCCTGCTTGACAGCGGAGCCATAAAGGCTGGCTATTGTCTGCTTTACTGAGTCAAAGCCCTTGTAGTACTGCTTGTAGGCTTTCTTCCTGAGCTTTGGATCCTCAGAATGCAGGAAGGATGAGAGGGAGGAGTTGGTAAGCGGCTTTCCGTCGATCTTGCCAAAATCCAGGTCCACGTTCGTCAAGGCTGCAAAGGCTGCCTGAGGGGCTGAGGATACGCTTCCCTGCATTGCAAGGATGTTCTCCTCCTTCTCGCTGAGGATGTGATCCTTGAGCCTGAGAGTCTTGTGCAAGGCAACGCGGTAGTCGGCAAAGTCAGGCTCGTCTGCCCATTTATCAGCATCCTTGATGCTCATGAGCTGAGGCTCAAAGTAGCTGAATGCAGACTCAAAGTCCGTCTCAAGCTGGCTTGCCATCCCAAGCCTTTTCTGGTTGGCACCATCAGAGCCATCGGCTGCATGCTTTAAGAAGGCGTAGTTTCCTATGCGGTCAAGCTCCTTTATGGCTGTCCATCTCCAGCCAAGAGTCTCGAGAAGGCCTTCACGGCCCTCCATCATCCTCTTCTGGAACCCAGAGACCTTTGCAATCTCTGCCTTGAATGCCTCATAGGCCTTCTCCCACTGCTGGTCATCTGCAAAAAGGGAGCTCAGGTCCCACTTGTCCGATTCCGCAATCTCGCTTCTTTTCTTCAGCTCTTCGCTCATGCTCTATCTCCTCCATCTTTCTCTATCTCATTGATCACTGCAAGCATCGCCCTGGATGCCAGGGCCCTGTGTCCGATTCGGTTCTTGACTTCAGTGCCAAGAGTCGCCATTGTCACATTATAGCCATCGATCACAAACACTGGATCATAGCCAAAGCCTCCAGATCCTTCAAGGTGGGTGCTTATCGACCCATTGACGGCCCTTTGGATTGTATATATCTCGTTTTCGCTGACCATCAGCGTCAGGCAGCAGACGAAATGGGCCCTTCTGTCCAGGCCCTCAAGGCGCTTGATCAAGAGCCTGTTCTTCTGCTCTGCGGTGAGGAGCTGGATGCCATCAGGGGATCCAAAGCGCGCAGTGTGAATGCCAAGCTCACCAGGAAGGCTGTCAACCAGAAGGCCTGAGTCATCCGCAAGCACCGCATGCCTGCCGCCGACCAGGTAAAAAAGGCTCCTGGCCTTGAGCATGGAGTTCTCAAGGAATGTTGTTCCTGTTTCATCGCAGTCGAAGTCTATGCCTAGATCCGAGGGAAGTTCCAGCTCAACGCCCTTTAAAAGGGCTGCAAGCTCCTCTCTCTTATGGCCATTGTTGCTTGCCAATAGAATATGCATAGGCCAAGTCTATAATAAAAACATAAATAAAAAAAGAGCAAATGGAAAAGCGCCTGTCATTTAGGATCCAGGCTTACCAATCCATAGCGCTGAGCATTGTCACGGATCAGGCTTCTCAGCTGAAGGCAGGTGAAGCCGACATCCTCGAGCAATGAGAAGCGAGCATCCAGCATGAGCCTGCGCTGCCTCTCATCAAGGCCTTCAAGGCGAAGATGCCTGGAATAAGCCTTTTTCTCATCAAGGCACTGGCCTCTGGAGGCTCGAAGTGCATCCTGGATCATCTGGCGTCCAAGCGTTACAGTGCTGGAGACCGATCCGCGAGGCTTGTTCTGCAGGTCGATGAGAATCTTCAGTGGAAAACGGATTCTTTCTCTCTCCTGGATTCTCTTTCCTGCCATCTTCTTGCGGCATCGTGCAAGCTTCTCCCCCAGGACTTCAGCCTCAGCAACAGATGCGCTGCCCATCTTCTGCTCAAGCTCCATGGAATGAAGCAGGTAGATGTTGTGCAGCTGCTTATCGTGCTCCCTGTTCACCTGTACCTGGAACTGATAGCCCTCAAAGACCTCCTTTATCCTCTTCATCTCCAGCTTGTCGTAGCCGAGGAGCTCTGCGATGACCTCCATCTCCAGTAGGCTTGCCTCAGGCAGCAGGCAGAAGATCACTGTTGAAGCTCTCTTTCGGCAGACAGCAGAATGATACATGGCATTCTTGAGCCTATACATGGCATCCTGGTAAAGGCTCTTGAGAAGGTTGTCGCCATCTTCGCGCAAGGCAAGATGGTAGGCAGCTGGCTCTGCATCACCCTCTTCGTCAGTGAATGATGCTCTCTCACCCATGGCCCATGTCCGCTCCGCAATGGAAGCCTTCAGGCCTGCTGCAAAGCTTGAATGGCTGTAGCATGACATGCGAAAGCGGATCACAGCCTTGAGATAGGATTCGAAAGACACTCCCCTATAGGTGAAATCAAGAATCAGGGACTTCACAGAAGGCATTACGTAAAGAAGGAAGCCAGAGGCATCCTCGCCATCAATCCTCCTTATGGCCTGCGGATAAAAATATATGAACTCCATACAGCCTTGGCAAAGCTCTATATAGCCCGGATCGCTTTGAAGGGCTCTATCATCAGCTGTCTTTCCCATCCGAGACTGCAGCTCCAGAACCATCTTGGTCATCCTTGTCATCTCAGCCATGCGCTCATACCTCCATCATAGAAACAGGTGCAATGCCGACAGCTAAGCTAGCTAGACTTCTCATAACTTCCTTCCCAAACAACGCTTGTGTTACTTTTTTCTAAATAGTAACATAGGGTTGTATAGTTGACAATATTTAGCAACACTAGCTGTCAAGAAATCAAAATATTCTTGACTGCAAGGAGCTTCAAGCTCTTGCCTCAACTGAGATAGGGCAAAAAACCTTCCGGCCGGCTTTCTGGATCCTGTTGGCAAGGCATGGCTGCTTGTGTTGAAGCGCTCCACATTACTTCTCTGTGTGTGAAAGAATGTAGATGCTTCAATCTTCATATTATCTCCACATTTGGCATTTAGGTTGGCTTATGTCGAAGGAAAGAAGCCTCGACGCAATTCAGTTTCAAGGAGAAAGAAATGAAAGCAAGGAAACTAGTGGTGACAATTATGATGCTGGCAATAGCCAGTGCGGCGGCCTTTGCAGGTACTACCTACATAGGAACAAACGAGAGGATCCTGATTGTTCACGATGATGGAACATGGGAGAATCTTCAGAGCATAGAGGAGGATGGAACCTCCTATGAGGTCTGGAACAATGTTCGCTTTGAGAACTACAAGTGGGACAGCACCAATGTTGTGAAGGTCGGCAAGTTCCTTCAGGAAGGCTTCTCGCTGACAATGACCATGGGGTGCTATTACCGCCTTGAGATGAGCACATCCCAGTCCAAGTCCAAGTCAGCCTTAAGCTGGGAGGATCCTGTTCTCATGCTCAGCGATGGATCCATCATAGAGGGCTTTTCAGAGAAGCTGTCTGACCAGTCCTACAGCATTGTCTTCGATGTTCCTGATGGACTGGAGCCAATAAATGTAGGCTTTACGACCTCCAACAGCCAGGATTGGCAGTTCTGCTACATCTCGTACTGAGAATGTGGAAAAAGATGTAGTTTGACGACAAAGGCTTAACGGCTTGGAAAACCGTGATTATCATTAGCATAGAACCAGCGAGAACTGGAAACCTTTTGCTTAGGAGAGTGTAAAGATGAGAAAGAAAGCATTATTGACAATCGCCTTGATTGCATTGGTGACTGCTGTGGCTATGGCTGCAGACATGACCGCTGTGACAACCAGCGATTCCAAGGTCGTGATCCTTCATGAGGATGGGACATGGCAGTACTTTGAGAGAAGGTCCTATGACCAGGAGACAGGATACCTTTTGTCCGGAGTCCCTGAGTTCAAGAACCTCCAGTGGAGCGAAGCTAAGCTTGTGAAGCTTGGCAACTGGCTTGCAGGAGGGCGGACGGGCTTATACACAAGCGGTGAGTTCTACCTGCTGGAGCTGAACGCTGACAGTGCAAAGGCAAGCTCCTCAGACAAGTGGAATGCTCCGTATCTTGTGCTCAGCGACGGAACAAAGGTGGAGGGTTTCTCCGCTTCCCTGTCTCAGAGCCGCTACAGCTCAACCTACAAGAGCCTCACAGGCCAAAGCTCAGTGACAGTCAAGTACACCATGATCTTCGAGATCCCTTCTGCAGCTGAAGTAAGCTCAGTTGAGTTCATCAAGGATGGCTCAGAGGCCGTAGAGTCGGCAACTTTGTCGGAGCTAAGGGTGTTTTAGCTGAAGATGCAGCCTTAATAGCCACTGGAGCAATCTGGTGGCTTTTTTGTTGACAACGTAAACAATTTTCTGTAACTTTAAGCTATCCACGGGAGGGTTTTATGGATCTCAGGATTATAAAGACGAAGAAAGCAATCAAGGAAGCCTTTCTTGAGCTCAGAGCCAAGGAAAGCCTGGAAAAAATCAAGATAAAGGACTTATGCCAGCTCGCCTTGATCAACAAGACCACATTCTACAAGCATTATAAGGATATCTTCGATCTGTCTGACCAGCTTGAGAACGAAACCCTGAAGTCCGTGATTGAGGCCTTCGCAGACAAGGACAAGATCCTGAGCGATCCAAGAGCCTTCATGGAGGGCATTCCGCTTGCCTTCAAGAGCCAGGACCATGAGCTTTCAATCCTGTTTGACGGCAGATCCGAGACTCTTACAAACAAGTTCGAGAAGATTCTCCGAGATGCATATAGCACTGAGGATGCCACAGTCTCCGATGACGTTCGCAATACCTTCCTCATCGGTGGATGCGTACACACCTTCCAGGTGCTCTCCAAGGAGAAGAACTACCAGCTCAAGGAGATTCTTGATTGCCTGGTCACCGTCCTCTCCAGCTTCAAGGCCTTATAGCCCAAGTCCATCTTATGTGATAAGCTTGGGCCATGAACAAGCAGCATTATGATTTCCTCATTGTAGGCTCAGGCCTCTATGGTTCAGTTTTTGCACATGAAGCCATGAAAAGGGGCAAGAGCGTTCTTGTAGTCGAGAAGCGCCCCCACAAGGGAGGCAATCTTTATTGCCTTGAGCGTGATGGCATCCAGATCCACTATTACGGCGCTCATATCTTCCATACCAAGAGCAAGGCCATATGGGATTACTGCAATGAGCTCTCTGAGTTCGCATTCTACATAAACAGCCCAGTGGCAAATTTCAACGGCAGGCTTTACAATCTTCCGTTCAACATGAACACCTTCTATCAGCTCTGGGGAACAGTGACGCCAGCCCAGGCAATGGAGAAGATCGAGTCTCAGCGCCTTAAGCTGAACCGCGATCCAGAGAACCTTGAGGAGCAGGGCCTATGCCTTGCTGGCAAGGACATCTTCGATACGCTGATCAAGGGCTATACTGAAAAGCAATGGGGACGGCCTTGCAGCGCCCTTCCTCCTTCCATACTCAAGAGGGTCCCCTTCCGCTTCCGCTATGACAACAACTACTTCAACGATCCCTACCAGGGCATTCCCAAGGGAGGCTACAACACCCTCATAGATGCTCTTCTAGATGGCGCCGAGGTTCTTCTGAACACAGACTTCAATGAGAACAGGCAGCTTGCCGACCTGGCTGACAAGGTTCTCTACACTGGAACCATCGACTCCTACTTCGACTTCAGCGAAGGCGAGCTCAACTATCGCAGCGAACGCTTTGAGCTGGTCAGGTACGATGAGGAGAACCACCAGGGAGTGGCAGTGATGAACTACACTGATACCAAGACCCCATACACAAGGGCTATCGAGCACAAGCACTTCGAGCCCAAGGATGGCATAAATGCCACCTGGGTGAGCTATGAGTATCCTATGGAGTACAGCAAGAGCGCAGAGCCTTACTATCCAGTCAATGACCAGAGAAACACAAGGCTCTACGAGACCTACAAGGCCATGGCTCAGAAGGAGGAGAAGCTTCTTCTCGGAGGAAGGCTTGCCCAGTACAGCTACTTTGATATGGACAAGACTGTCGAGGCAGCTCTCAAGCTCGTGCAGCAGGTCATGCCAGAAGCCTAGTTGAAGCGCATCCTCCTCTGGGTTGCATGATACAGCTGGGCTGTAAGCCTGGAGCCCCAGGAGCCCTCGAGGTTGCTGGCAATTCCAAGGTAATGGTAGCGGAAGTACCTGTAGCTTTCAGGACGGGTATCTTTCACAAAGCGCCAGATCTCCTTGTGCTTCTCCTCGTTCTCGGGGCTTGGGTTCATTCTCAAGAACACTGATGGTATCATGATCATGAACATAAGATGCTTGCGCATGTACGCATAGAGCCTCTTGCTCTTCTTGTAGTTTTCTGGGTTATAATAGCCGAGGAGCGTCTTGGTCACCTTTATCTGCTGGTCGATTCTCTTAAGGTAGGTTGCCTCGTTGACGCTCTGGTCCTCTCGTCCAATGAAGTAGCGATAGAAGTTCACTGAAAGATAGAACATGCTTTTCACGTGAGGCAGCGGATAGAATATGAAAACGTTGTCTACGAAGAAGCAATGCCGCGGGAGCTCAAGGCCGATGGCCTTGACAAAGTCCGTCCTGTAGAACATTGAATGCATGGCCAGGAACTGGCTGGGCTTGAAAGGCCTTGTGTCAGCCCACGTGAAGCAGCAGCCTTCGGGAAAGACGCTATGAAGGTCTACGGTATATTGGGTATTGTCGCTCACATGCTCATAGACAAAGTTGCATAGCAGCAGGTCAATGTCCTGGCCGCTCCTTACTAAGCCCCTTATGGCATCCAGGATCTTCATGTAGCTGTCCCTGTCCACCCAGTCGTCAGAGTCGACAACCTTGAAGTAATGGCCTGTTGCATGGGCAAGTCCATTGTTCACTCCGGCTCCATGGCCGCCGTTCTCCTGGTGAATTGCGTGACAGATTCCAGGATGCCTGGACTCATACTCCTGGGCAATGGCCAGGGTGTCATCCTTGGTCGACCCATCATCTATGATGAAGATCTCCACCTCATCCCCGCCCTCTAGAAGCGAGTCTATGGCCTTTCTCATATAGGCAGCGCTGTTATAGCATGGCACAGTAAAGGAAATAAGCTTCCTCTTGTCTTCGTTCATGACCTCTCCAAGATGGATGAAACCATCATTATTTATTTTTCTTGATAATTCTGCAAAAGCATCGCAAAAGCCATAGCTTTCCGAATCCGCATACAATAACAATCAAGATCCTAAGAGATTACTGAGAATCAGCTGAGGATTTCGACAATCACACCTACAGCTGATCCAGCATATGAAAGATGACTAAGCTTAAGCTTCATGAAAGCCCTATTTTCTTGAAGACCTTATGTGCAGGTACACAGTGTTCTTGGAAATTCCAAGAATCTCGGCAACCTGGGCTACAGAGTCCTTGAGATTGAAGATCCCCTTGTCATAGAGCATGAGCACAATCTCCTTGTTGCGATTGCTGCTCTGGATCGAAGGATTGTTGGAGACCTGGGCCTTGGCTTCGCTGACAGCTGAGACTATGACCTGGTCGACATTGCTTGCAAAGATCTCAGAGGATTCAGAGAGCTGTGGCGGAGACTCAGGGTTCAGGCTCTCGATAACAGCATCGACGGGTGTGTTCATATAGAAGTTGATGCAAAGCATTCCAAGAAGCTTCTTGCCTTCCCCGCGAATAGGTATGGTAGTGGACTTGAGCAGGACGCCCTGTGAGTTTCGAGAAAAGTATGGCGGGCAGCTGACGACCTCGCTGTCTGCCTCGGTTATCTTCTTGAGCATGCCAAGAGCGACATTTGTCATAGGAGCACCTTCCTTGCGGTTGGAGTAGTGCCCATTGACTATCTTTACAACCGAATGGTTTATATCCTCGAGGCTGTGAATGACAAACTCATGGCCTGGCCCCATGTAGGCAGCAAGGCCTTCAACCATATTGCTGTAGGATTCCAGAATCGCCTTATCATTTTTAGTAAGCTTCATTTTTAATTCTCCAGATATTATTACCAATAAACTTTTTACGATAAAATTTCAACCGAATTTTTTGTTTTTTTTCATCATTGCTGAAAGTTTTTTGACTTTATGAAATCATTGTGCAGAAAATATCTGCCTAAAATGGAATAAGTTAAGGGTAAAAGAGCCTGAAAAAAGCAAATATTGTCACCTTTAGTGGCTAAAATGAACAACTACTTACCCATTCAGATGAACATAAGAAGGTCTATGCTGATTGACATAAGCCTTCTTTGTCTCTTGACAACAGAATTAATGCTCCATTAGCTTCTACGATTTAGTAACATATGGGGAAAAACTTAAAAACATTGATAAACAATCACCGAGTGTACATTTTAAAATGTCATCTTTCAATAGTATTTTGGAAAATTGATATACATTTTCGCAAGATCGGAACTGAAGACAATAAACAAGAGGAACTGCAAGAGAAAAAACAACAGAAGATACTGCAGCCTTGCATGCTAGATCAAAACCAGATTAAGCAAGAAGTCTCTTGTAATACCCGATGTAATTACAGAAGCAGGACTTGATTGCAGGTTCAGCCCCCATGCCACTGTATCTATTCATTTCTGACATACCTTGCACTTCTCGTAGATCCTATTTTGGCAATACGTCCTTCTTTGAGCATTCTTGACAGAACGCTTTCGATTGTGGGGATGCTGATGTCAGGCAGAATATCATGAAGCTCCTGCTTGGAGATTGGTGTCAGGCTTCCTAGTACTGCAGCCTCAACCCGATTTTGCTTGTTGAACTTGTGGTCCTTGATAACTGCGAAACGTTTATCCAGTTCCTTATAGCACATGTATAGTGTGGACAGAAAGTTCTCGATGAATGGGAAATAATCGTTTTCGCTTGAATGCCATCCGGTAGAGGACTTCTGCAAGGAATCATAGTAATAGGCCTTGTACATGTTGATCTGCTCTTCGAACGAGACGTATTTGATAATATCAAAGTTCTCCTTGTACAGTAGCAGGAGGCTGAGAAGACGTGACATCCTGCCGTTGCCGTCACGAAACGGATGTATGCAGAGGAAATCAAGTATCACGCAGGGAATCAGAAGCAGCTGATTTATACTGGAGTCGCTTCTTGCAGAGTAATAGGCAAGGCAAAGCTGTTCCATGGCTTTTGGGGTATCTTCAGCGGACACAGGCGAGAATCTGATCCTTCTGTTTTTCATGGAGTCTATTTCAATGATGGCGTTGTCATGCGTCTTGTATTCTCCTGCATAATCCATGCCTGTATGTGAGAGAAGGATGGAATGAAGGTCAAGGATGTCCTTTTCCGAAAAATCGAGATGCTCATAATTAAGATGAATCTTGTTCAGCGCATCGCGATATCCGGCAATCTCCTGCTCGTCATGGCTGATTGGTGCAGTGTTCTGGTTGACTATCGCTTCGATGCGCTTGTCACTGGAGACGATCCCTTCTATGGCATTGGAACCTTTAACGGACTGGACCTTTGCAATCTTCTCCAGTTCGCTGAACATTCCTATGTGCTCGTCCTTGCGGATATCTGACATTGTCCTAAGCGAATATATGGCGCTGATGGTGTTTATCAACCTTGCAGGCAGCATGCCGTCTCTCAAAAATGAATAATCGAATCTTCTCATTCTGCCTAATCTCCTCATCAATTTGCCTATATTATAGTACATTTTAGGCAGAATATCAGCAGAAACAGGAGATAATCTCTATAAATATTCAATTATATTAGGCAGATTGAAATGCTCAAGCCTTCACTATGCTGTTTCTGATAATACCTCATAGAGAACCTTGTAATCTTATCCATTTCCGTGTTAAACCCTCTATGGATCTTGTCTTGAGTCGCCGCAAAACGGAGGAACGAATTATGAGTGCTTTAGTGAATGCGTTTATTTCGGAAGGCAGTGCGAATTCCCCCCGGATGAAGACGGATGTCTTTTTCCCGCTGCCCGCCAAAAGCAATGTCTTTACGGGCGCATTGATGGACTGTATTCGATTCATCGAGAGAATCCAACTCATGGATGCCGATCTGTGGAAGCTGTTTGTCCATCAATTTCAGCTGAGGAATACGGACGATGCCGATCTCGGTTGGCGGTGTGAATACTGGGGAAAGATGATGCGCGGAGGCTGCTTTGTCTGGCAAGTTACGCACGATGCGCAACTGTACGCCGTTTTAGAGCATTCTGTATGCAGCATGCTTTCCGCGCAGGACAGCCTGGGGCGGTTCTCTACCTATTCTGTTGAAAATGAATTTCGCGGCTGGGACATCTGGGGACGAAAGTATATCCTGCTGGGAATGCAGTATTTCATGGAGATTTGCGAGAACAGGGAACTCAACGCGCGCATTCTTTCTGCGCTCTGCCGGCATGCCGACTATATGCTCGAAAAGCTTGGACCGGAGGACGAGGGAAAACTGGAAATCAATCAGGCAACCAGCCACTGGCATGGCTTGAATTCCAGCTCCATCCTCGAGCCAATAGTCCGCCTTTACAACTTGACGGGAGAAGAAAGGTATCTTGATTTTGCCGCCTATATTGTCAATCGCGGCGGCACGAGCATTGCCAATCTCTTTGAGCTCGCGTATGAGGACAAGCTCGATCCCTGCCAATATCCAGTTACCAAGGCGTATGAAATGATGAGCTGCTTTGAGGGCTTGCTGGAGTATTACCGCGCGACAGGCATCGAGAAATGGCGCGATGCCGTGCTGCGCTTCGCAAAACGCGTTGCTCATTCCGACATCACGATAATCGGCAGTGCAGGATGCACCCATGAACTGTTCGATCATTCGTCGACACGGCAGCTGGACGCGTCGAACACGATGGTCATGCAGGAAACCTGCGTCACTGTCACATGGATGAAGCTCTGCTTTCAAGTGCTCTGTCTGACGGGCGACGTTTTTTTCGCCGATGCAATCGAACAGTCCGCTTATAACGCGCTGCTTGGCGCGGTAAATCACGATCAGGTCAAGGAAAACCACGGCTATCCCTTTGACAGCTACTCTCCGCTTCTTCCTGGCAGGCGGGGACGTGCGACCGGGGGCTATAAAGAGATGGAGAATGGAACAGGCTACGGTTGCTGCGCGTGCATCGGATCGGCAGGCTTAGGGCTTGCGGGTCTATTCGCCGTTGTCGCAGCAAGGGACGGATTGGCAATCAATACATTCTTAAACGGTTCAGTGACCACAGTAACACCATCCGGGAAGCCGCTTGGCATAAAGACCGAGACGGGTTATCCGAAAGACCACAATATCAGAATGACGATTAGCCTTCTGCAGGCAGAGAAGTTTTCGCTTTTGATCCGGATTCCGGGCTGGAGCGAAAGAAACGCTCTGTCCGTCAACGGCGAAACAGTGCCGTGCGAACGCGGGACTTACGCACTGCTGCACCGCGAATGGATCGACGGCGACTGCGTCGCGCTGACGCTTGATTCCCGCGTCATGGTTGTCCGCCCGGAGGATTATGGCGTCTTGTCGTCGGATGCGCCCTATCTTGCGCTCAAGTACGGTCCACTTGTGCTCGCGCGTGATGCGCGGCTGCTGGGCGATATTGAGGAGCGCGTAGCCATTGCGTGCCTAAGCGACGGATCTGCGCTTGCGACGCGTGCGCAGAACTCGCCCTATCCGTGCCAGATTGCCTTTGAGATTATGCTTTCAAACCGAACGAGCATCTGTATGACAGACTACGCATCTGCAGGGAAAACATGGAAAGAGGATTCGCGCATGGCTGCGTGGTTTCCCGCATCGACTAAAGCCGACATACCAGACTTATAAGAAAGTTTGCCAAGCTTCGATTCAGAGACTCTCTCCAGCCTTTGACTCATGCGCCGTCTCCATAAACCTAACGCTCCACCACGGCTGATTATCAGGCCGAGCCATGCCCGAAGGAATTTGAGCAGTATTTCAAGGCTCTTGCACGAAAATGGTGGAATGGGCCTGAAGAGCAATATCCGCAAACATAGTGAATTCTCCAAAAGTGTAGCTTAAACAGAAGGGACGCATCCTGCCATGCTGAATTCACCACAAATCCCAA
>JAQVSP010000080.1 GCA_028700425.1 Sphaerochaetaceae bacterium
ATTTCTGGGCATCCTTGAGGCAGGCCTCCAGCTCATCCATGCTTGAATGGCTGTAGCGCATCCTCTGAGCCTTGCAGAGCCTGACGCCGTCGATGATGGATGCATGGTTTAATGCATCGCTGATGATCACATCCTCAGCTCCAAGAAGCGGCTCGAACGCAGCTCCATTGGCATCAAAGCATGAGGAGAAAAGTATGGTGTCCTCGGTTCTCAGGAACTCAGAGATCTTCTTCTCAAGCTTCTTGTGAAGAGCCTGGGTTCCGCAGATGAACCTCACAGAGCTTAGTCCGTAGCCCCATCGATCCATTGCATTCTTGGCAGCCTCGATTATCTGAGGGTTGTCAGCAAGGCCCAGATAGTTGTTTGCACAGAAGTTGAGCAGCTGCTTCTCGGATCCATCTTCACGAATCACCTTCACCTTGGCACCCTGAGGTGTGATTATCTGCCTTTCCTTCTTGTATAAGCCCTGGCTTTTCAGGCCTTCAGTGTAATCGGTCAGCGTTCTCTCCAGCTCATTTGACAACATTCTGCTTCCTCCTTGAAATGGTCTCTATCATATCCTTTGTCATCATGTTCAGGTCATACTTGGGCTTCCAGCCCCATTCCACCCTGGCTGCGTAGTCCTCAAGGCAATCTGGCCATGAGTCTGCAATGGCTTGCTTGACAGGGTCGATGTCATAGCTGATCGTAAATTCTGGTATGTAGTTTCTTATGTAGGCAGCCTGGTCCTCGGGGCAGAAGGACATGGATGCTATGTTGAAGGCGTTGCGATGGCGAAGCCTGGAAGGATCAGCTTCCATGATCGAGATGGCTGCGTTGACAGCATCAGGCATGTATATCATGTCCAGGTATGTGTCGCCTTCCAGAAAGCAGGTATAGTGCTTCTGCTCCACAGCAGCATAGTAGATATCAACGGCATAGTCTGTGGTTCCGCCTCCTGGAGGGGTCATGCTGCTTATGACGCCGGGGAATCTCACGCCCCTGGTGTCTACATCGTACTTATGATAGTAGTAGTCGCAAAGAAGCTCTCCGGCAACCTTGCTTATTCCATATATTGAAGTGGGTCTCTGGATTGTGTCCTGCGGAGTGTAGATCTTTGGAGTGGTTGGCCCGAAGGCTCCGATTGAGGAGGGAGTGAACACTGCGCACTTTCTCTGCCTAGCCACTTCCAGAGTCGTCATCAAGCCGCCTATGTTGATGTCCCATGCAACCTTCGGCATCCTTTCGGCTGTAGCTGAAAGAAGCGCTGCAAGATGATAGATTGTATCGATTTGATGCTTTTGGACAATCTTGTCAAGGCTCTCCCCATCACGGCTGTCCAGCTTGTAAAAAGGACCTGAGGCTATCAGGTCCAAGTTGGTGTCGTCCTTTATGTCAGTAAGCACAACGTGGTCATTGCCAAATACTCTTCTCAGCTCAAGGGAGATTTCGCTTCCTAGCTGTCCAAGGGACCCGACTACAAGTATGTTCTTCATTTATACCTCTATGAGTTTAGGATAATGAACAAAGTTCATTATGTCAAACACTATCAGGTGTGCCTGAAGCTCATGACTGCTTTCCGAACACCTTTTCCTTAAGAGCCTGTCCGTATTGGGAGAGCTGCTCGAGAATGACCTTTTCCTTGGGCGTTATGTCATTGCTTTGAAGCTTTTCCTCAACCTTTCTCTCATAGAAGGCCAGGCTGTTGACTATGTTGCCTGGAGGGCAGAGAAGCCGCGAGGCGCAGAAGGACATCCATTGCTCAAGGCCCTTCTGGTCAAGAAGCTGCGGATAATTCCGCCCGATGTGCCTGAAGAGCATCGGGTCGCATCTGTAATCGGAGAACTGAAGCCTGAGATTGGGCAATTGGGCAGGAGGAGTGGCCTGTATGGTCCTGAAGGCCTCAAGGTCTGAATCAGGGAAGAAGCTTCCAGAGTAAAGCTGGAAGTCAGGATCCTCTATTGTGGGATAAAGCTCCTTTGAGGCTGCCTCCCTTATGGCGCTGATCAGATAGCTGTTCTGCTGGAGAAGCTGATAGCGCGACTGGCAGACATCAAGGTCGATTCCAAGCCGGGAAGCAGTGTTGCCGGTCAGAACATTCATCGGAGCCAGGAACGGGCACTTGTTCGATGCAATCTTGAAAAGGCCAGGCGAGCGAAGGATGCATTTGTCAGTTGCACTGAGCAAGGGCTGAGGATCCTGGGTAAGGTCAAAGCAATAGAACGAGGTGTCGCTCTTGGTGTCGACTGTCAGGACGGTGACGGGTCTTGTGCATCCATTGGGGCTTGTGAACAGGGCGCCTGTGTGTATGAACATGGACTTGAAGGGAAGATCGAGATAGTTCTTTGCCTCTGACTTGCGCCTAAGCCGAAGGAAATGCTCGAAAAGCCTTGGCTGAGTGCGCTTGAGAAGCCTTGCAATTGCGATAGTGGCATTCACATCTACCATTGCATCATGTGCTCCGGTCTGGTCTATGTCATTGGCCTCGGTCAGGCTGGTGAGCTTGAACACAGGGTTGCCTGTCTCGGGATTCTTTTCCGGCCATTTGATTCCCATGGGCCTGAGATCATGGCAGGCCCTGACCAGGTCGATTATGTCCCATCTTGAGTTTCCGTTCTTCCACTCCCTTTGATAGGGATCAATGAAGTTCCTGTAGCATAGATTGCGAATGAACTCATCGTCAAAGCGGATGCTGTTGAAGCCTGCAGTGCAGGTGCCTGGGACTGACAGCTCGTTGAGTATGCGTTTGATGAAATCTGCCTCGCAAAGGCCTTTTTGATTGACTTGCTGCGGGGTTATGCCTGTAACCAGGCAGCTGAGAGGATCAGGAAGGTAGTCTTCGCTGAGCCTGCAATAGAGTATCACTGGATCCCCGATTGGATTGAGGTCCATGTCAGTTCTTTGGCCAGCAAACTGGGCCACCCTGTCATAGCTTGGATTGAGGCCAAAGGTCTCAAGGTCATACCAGAAGAAAGTCTCTTTATTCATGTCTTGATTCTAGCCGATTTGAGATGGCTTGGCTACAAGAAAGACAGAGAGTCAGTGCTTGGACCCGGAAGCGCCAAGCCTTGAGCGCTGCTGTGAGCTTCAAGCGCATCAGCAGGTATTTCGTGCTGGCCCAACCAGTTGAGCAAACAGCGTTGATATGAGAATAAAAACAACATTAGGGGTTGCAAGACTCTTGATAGAGGGTTTACTATTGAGCAATGCAGAGAAAGATCCGAGCCAAGGGGGTATTGGCAGCAATTGTCCTGCTCTGTTGCTCTTTCATGATATACGGCTCTGCCTATCAGGCAGGTCAATTTGATTACGCCTTCAAGTGTCTTGCTGACACCTGCATCTGTGTAGTCACTGCCCAGACTTCTGAGCCCCCCATAACCTTGCCCAATACATCTATGACCATAGGTGAGAACAAGCTTCCTTCGCGCATGAGCTTCCTGCTGGCTGATGTGTCGGCATTTGTGCCGCTTTTCACAACTACTGCAAGCAATGGAGGCTCTCTGCTTTCACGCATAATCGGCACGACTTCGAATCTGGTCAAGTCCCCGCTCGAGACGCTGATAATCAAGTATCTTGAATCCCAGGGCTACAAGACAGGGGAAAGCAGGGTAAGCGGGTTCTTGAACTTCTTCTATACCAGCGAGATCAGCCTTGACACTCTTATTTCCACAATCATGTCCTCAACGCCTCTTGAAGGAGTCATTACAGCCCAGCTGGATGTGGTGATATTCAGCTCTCACCTGAGTCCGGAAGGCCTGGCGATCCGGGGCGACTTCATTGTCAAGATGCCCGAGATCAATATCATCACCATAGTCCCAAAGGGCGACTTCTACATCAACGATGAGCTTTATACAAGCCCGGGCTGGAGCTACAAGATCAATTCCTGATGGATTAATCGCCAGAAAAGCTCTATCATCAAGAAAAAGAGGATCAACATGGATGCAAAGGAATTTCTGAATAAATGGAAGATTGATGCCGATTCATTGGATATGGACAGGCTTGTAGGCGACTTTGTCGACCATATGAAGCACTGCCTCAGAACGCACGATGGATCGCTTCATATGATACCATCCTATTGCTCTGCGCAGGCAAAGCCGGTAAGCGGAGAGACTGCCATCGTCCTTGATGCAGGCGGAACCAACTTCCGCACCTGCCTGGTCAGGTTCACCGATCAGGGACCTGTGATCAGCGACTTTGTCAAGTCCAGCATGCCAGGCTCCAAGGAAGAGGTGAGTGCAGAGGACTTCTTCGGGAAGATCGCCGACCAGGTCGAGCCCTTCATAGACAAGGCTGACCACATAGGATTCTGCTTTTCCTACGCCACAGAGATCACGCCGGACCTTGACGGGAAGCCCATCTTCTTCTCCAAGGAGATCAAGGCCCCACAGGTGATCGGCATGAGCCTTGGAAAGAGCCTTCTTGCCGAGCTTGGAAGAAGAGGGCACGATGTGGCCTCCAAGAAGGTAGCCGTTGTCAACGACACCGTCGCAACCTTGCTTGCAGGAATAGCAGGCTCCAAGGGCCATGAGTACAGCTCCTATGTGGGCTTCATCCTTGGAACAGGAACCAACACAGCCTACATAGAGCAGAATGAGAACATTCCCGGCATGGGCAAGGAAGGCCAGCAGATCATAAATGTAGAAAGCGGCTGCTATGCAATAAGCCTCACTGAGCTTGACCATAGGTTCCTGCAGACCACAAAGGATCCAAGCCAGTACCAGTTTGAGAAGATGATAAGCGGAGCTTATCTTGGTCCGCTGTGCGGCTCCTTCATCAGGCAGGCCTGCCAGGAAAATGTCTTTTCCTCAGGCTTTGCAGCCTCCTTTGACGGGATGCTGGACACCATAGAGATGAGCCGCTTCAATGAGAACCCCTTTGACAGCTCCACAAAGCTTGGCAGGATCGCCACAGATGAAAAGGACAAGCAGAGCTTGCATGTGATCATCGGCGAAGTCATAAGAAGATCGGCAAAGCTCACCGCTGCAAACCTGGCAAGCGCTGTCATAGCCTCTGGAAAGGGCCAGGACCCAACAAGGCCAGTGCTGATAAATGCAGATGGAAGCACCTTCTACAAGACATGGAACCTGATGCGCTACACAGACTTCTATCTGTACGGCTATCTTAGGGATAAGGGCCTTCATTATGAGTTCACGCAGATACCAGACTCACCGACGCTGGGAGCTGCCATTGCAGCCCTAGATCTCAAGAGCTGAATCTGCTTCCTCAATCAAGCTTCTCTGAACCTGCAGAAGATAATCATGCAGGCTCTTGTCAAAGGCATCTGCCTCTATGCGGAAAACCGGCTCTGTTCCACTTGGCCTCATCCATATGAAGGCCTGTGCCTTGCCGGCCTTGTCATAGAACTGTATCTTCAGCCCGCCTGTAGCCAGGCCTGTACGCATCTTTGGCCCATCCTCCAGCTTGCCTTGCCTTGAGACAGGGCCTTCGTACTGGATCTCCTGAAAGCTTGTCAGGCCCCATTTGCCAAGAATGTCCATGAGCTTGCCTATCCTGAGCTCCAGCAGGCGCTCGTAGGCTGTCTTGAGCCTTGGATAATCAGGGTGCCTTATCTTGAGCTTAGCCTGTGAGGAGAAAGAGGGGGTGGTGGTGAAACCTGGCAAGGCTGCAATCACCTTTCCCAGTCCCGCCTTAGGATCTCCCGTCCACTTGGCCAGGGCTTCTGGGCTTGTAAGAAGGTCAAGAACTGCAAATATGGTGTTCAAGGGATCCCTGACGCAGGCAGGATATACTATGGAGCCTCCGTTTGAGCCTTCTCCGCATAGGGGGATGCTGTAGCCCTCCCTTCGCTTGAGGTCGGCAAGGCAGTTGGCATTGGATTCGCCTACCTCGCTTCTGAAGACCTCAGCTCCAAAGGCTTCGCATATCCTGTCGCTTCTCAGGCTCGTCGGCCCATTATAGACTGCGCCCAGCTTGCCCTTGGCGCTGCAAAGCTCTGAAAGGAGCGCAAGAGCAAAGACCTCCTGGGCCTGAAGTATCTGGGCCTTGCCTTCAGGATCTATGTAAACCAGGTTGCCCCTATCCCCGTCGTTGTCCGGGGTGTAGCCAAGACAATAGGAAGGATCCTGTGCATAGGCCTTCTCAAGCTCACGTGCACAGGGCTCAAGATTCTCGCCCTCAGGCACTATGGCATGTACGATTGAGTCATTGTTGATGGCCCATACCTTGCAGCCGACCCTCTCAAGAAGCCTCTCTTCCCTGCATAGGGCTCTGGCGCTGCCGTTGTAGTCCACGACCAGGCTGATTCCTGCGCCCTTGAGCTTTTCACAGAAGACGCTTTTGTCGCGGCCCTTGGCAGCAGTGTCAAGCACAAAGCCTAGGTAGATATCCTCTATTCCAATGGCCTTCTCGACAACAGGATCAGCAGAGTTCAATACGCCTTGAAGAGTATCTGAATCAAGTTCATCGACCTCCTTATAAAGAGCAGTCTTGAGCTGATCCCAGGTCTCCCTCTCATAGACGGCTCCATGATCGCCGAACTTGAAGCCGTTATGGCCGACTGGATTATGGCTTGCGCTGATATAGAAGAAAGGGATTCCCTTTACCTGGCTGTATGCCATTATCTGAGGGCTTGCTGATACGCCAGAATCGAGCACCCTTATTCCTCTTGATGAAAGGACCTTTGTGCAAATGCTCTTGATAGCATGGCCTGTAGGCCTTGAATCGGTCCCTATGACCACTGTGTCCGCTGCGATGCATCCTGCATAGGCTCTGGCTATTGCATAGCAAAGAGCGCAATTGGATTTAGAAAGCTCACCTGCGTGGTCCTCTTCATGCGATGCAAACACATGCCTCCACCCACTTGCCGAGAGTATTGAGCTTGCAAGCTCGGCTCTTGCCTGATCTCTTAGTTCCATGGGCTTATAATAGCACAAAAGCCAGCCCCTGTCTTGGCAAGAATCCTTCTAGGTCATAAACTGATGCCATGCTGAAGAACTGCCTTGTCATCTCAGACCTATGCACCTACTCTAAGTCATCCTTGACAGTGTCCCTGCCCATCCTTGAGGCCCAGGGCATCGAGGCATGCCCTCTTGCCACTTCCGTGATGAGCACTCAGAGCGATGGCTTTGATGAGCTGTATCAGAAAGGCCTTGATGATGCCATCGGCCCAATATCAGGCAAGCTTGATGAGCTTGGAATCCGATTCGATGCAGTCTATTCAGGCTTTCTCTCCAGCCAGAAGGCCTTCGATGCAGTCGAGAATATCCTTGTCAAGGCCAGCGGAGCCTTGAAGCTCGTCGATCCGGTCCTTGGGGATGATGGAAGGCTGTACAGCGTGACCGAGGCTGGCATGGTTGAGAGAATGAGGGCCTTGATCAGCAAGAGCGATGTCATAACCCCAAACCAGACTGAGGCATTTTTGCTTCTTGGCCTCCCTTATGAGAGGACAGTGAGCCCTGAGAGAGCCATGAAGCTCGCTCAAGCGCTCAAGGCCATGGGCCCAAGAAATGTAGTCATTACCGGCATGAGGATGGATGATGGGGCATTCGCCCTGGGCCTTGAGGACAAGGTCATAGGCTATAAGGTGATCAGAAGCACCTTGCCCGGCAGCGGCGACTTGTTCGCCTCTCTTCTCATCGGCTTTCTTCTTAGGTCGATGAGCTTTGAGCAAAGCGCCAGGCAGGCTTCCAATCTAGTGAGCCTTTGCATTGAGCGCACCTGCCAGGCCGGCTATGAGATGCGCCATGGAGTATGTCCTGCCCTGATAATAGCCGACCTTGTGCCCTCTCAGACTGCTCCAAGCGAAAAGTCCCCAATCAGCTTGTAGACAGGACCGTCCTTGACAATTGAAAGCTCGCGCCTCGGGAACACCTTCTTCAGGTTCCTTTCCAGGAAGGCCATCGCATCGGCGTCTATCCTTTCTCGGTCTTCGGGATCGACTTTGCTGAGTGTTCTAATCTCAACATCGATTATATAGCCTCTGCCGTAAACGCTCCCATAGCCCAGGGTGAACATCGTGCCTGTTGAGAACAGCCCGTCATATATGCCGCTTGCCGCCTTGCCTCGAGGCAGGCGGTTTGGATGAAGAGGGTAGAGCTTGCCGTACCTGTCTTCCAGGTAGCTGTCAAGCTCATCGCATAATCTTTGCAGCTTTTCTTCCAGCTTGGCTTGCTTGGGATGCATATTCGGCTTTCTCCTTGCTGATTCGGTTCTGCACAAGGGCGCTTGCGTAGCTGTCAATGGCTTGCTGACAGTCTTCCACTGCCTTTTTCCCCATCAAGTCAAGCAGGCTCAAAGTTGCTGGTTCCGCATCATCCATCTTCACAGACTTTCTTGGAGCCTTCGCGTCCAGGCGGGTGTATGTAGCATCTTCAAGGAGCTTGACAAAGTCTGCCATGTTCTGATGCTGGGTTGTGCCATACAGAGGGGCTATGTTGTTGGCCCAGTCGAACAGTCCAGAGGAGGTCTCTGTGACCTTGAACGGCGTAGAGCCTGTGCCGATGCTGAGGATGTTGTAGGTATCTGCCTTTGGATAGAGGCTCTTGGCGTAGCGATAGGCATAGATTGATGGGTTGTTGGCTATGACGCCGCCATCCAGAAGCATGAGGCTTCCCATAGCATGGGCTGGGAAGTATGAGGGAGCCGCAGAGGTGGCAAGCCCTGCATCCCAGGCGCTTGGCGCCATCTCGTCAGTGCTCTTGAACTCGTAGAGCTTTGCATGGGCTGCATCATAGCTGATGATCAGAAGAGCAGTGGATGCCTTGCTTATGCTCTGGTCGCCAAACCATTGGGCAAGCAGCCGTGACAGGTTCACTGGTGTGTACTTGGGCTTGAAGAGATGGTTTACCATGCCAAGAAGGGATGAATCCTCCTTGGTGAAGATGAACTGGGCGTTGCTCTGGTAGATCTTGGGCAGCTCTGCAAAGTCAATCTGGCCTGGGGCCTCAAGGCTTCTTGGCAGAGAGGATGGAACTGTCAGGGCCAAGGCAAGCAAGCCTCCAGTGGAGGTCCCAGAGAT
>JAQVSP010000081.1 GCA_028700425.1 Sphaerochaetaceae bacterium
CAAGACCCGTCCAGTCGGCATTCTTCCATTCATGGATCCTTGCTTCTGTATTCAAGCCATCAAAGGGAAGGCTTGCATGGGCTATAAAGAAGCCAGGAACCTCTCTGATCAAGGGGATTGCCTCAAGCCATCTTATGATCTGCTTTCTTTCCTCATCCAAGACTTCAGAGGTTTCGAAGTCCTTTACTGTGATGGCTCCGCCATTATTTCCAATCCAGTTTTCATCCAGCTCATTGTACTTGAGATATCTGTACAGCCATAGGTCATGGTTTCCCAGAACCGGCTTGAAGGAATGAAGGCTCATGAGAAAGCGAAGCGTATCCAGGGGCTTTGGTCCCCTGTCACAGATGTCCCCGGTGAAGTACAGGGTGTCATCATCACAGAAGCCTGCCAGTTCAAGGACGCTTTTGAGCTTGTCAAGGCATCCATGAATGTCGCCTACTATCAGATTTCTTCCCATTTATAGCCTCCCTGCAATTACAATCTAGAGCATGATTGCATGCAGGGCAAGGCATCATCATATGCTCAGACCTGCATCTCTCAGGCCATTTCCTCTTTGCCTCCAACAGGGGCCATGACAGCATAGCTGTATTCAGGATCGATGGAAGCGGATGCCTGCATCTTGTTCATAGGCAGAGCTGCGATGGAAAGACACTACGCAACTTTGCAATAGACCCCACAGGCCATCATCTTCTTGTGGGCAACCAGGACAGCGACTACATCAGCGTCTTCGAGATCAATGAGGATGGAAGCCTTAGGCTATGCAGCAGGTATGAGGCAGAGTCTCCTGTTTGCATCAGGTTCTTGGAATAAGAGGCCTTAATAAGCGATCAAGGTCTCATTTTCATTACAACAAGGCCACAATAGGGTATCAAAAGCTATCTTCTTGTAATCAAAGCAGGCCTATGAGCTTCTGGAAAGATTCTCAAGGGCCTGCATTAGGGGAATTTCTTGACCATTCTAGGCTTGAATATTCCTGTCTTTTAAGTATCATCTATATGACCATCAGCTGATGGCGGAGGGAGGAGGGCGGCATGCTTGATACCATTGCGCAGTTTCTTTCTGGAAAGTATTTCCTTGTTTATCTAGTTGTTTTCCTTGGCAAGCTGACCGAGGTGACCTTGGCATCCCTAAGAAGCCAGCTTATTGTCAAGGGCCAGCGCTATATCGGCGCCTTGATAGCCATGTTTGAATACCTCATCTGGATCATCATAACAGCCAACGTGCTGACTGGGTTTGCTGAGGATCCCTTGCGGCTTGTCCTTCTTACAGCAGCCTTTGCTTTGGGCCAGGTTCTGGGCTCCATCCTGGAGGAGCGCCTGGCTCTGGGAAATGTAATGATATCCACAGTCTTCATGAATTCTGACAAAGCGCTTATTGCTGAGTCCATGCTCAGGGAGAAGGGCTTTTCCATGACACGCTTTGAAGCCCGGGGCATGGATTGCTCTCAGCGCGTTGTGCTGAACCTCACTGTCAAGAGAAAGAACATTAACTGCGTAAAGCGCATGATCAAGGATGCTGATTCCTCTGCGGTCTTGTCTATGACTCCTTCTGTCCAGATGGATGGAGGGACCATGATGGATAAGGTGAAGCCTTACAAATAAGGTTCTGGAAGTGTATCAGCTATCGGGATGGCAGTTTCGACCCTGACAGTTAAGGCGCATCAATCAGCTACTAGAGAGCGCTTCACCAAGAGAGCCAAAATCATTAAGCTTTGAATAAAAGGATGGATGATGAGCGGAATTCTCTTGGCGGCCTCTATTGTGGCCCCTATGGCATTGAAGATAGGGCTGGGAGTTCTGATAAGAGCTGCGGGCTTTATCGACAGGCCTTCAATGCGCAAGCTGGACAGCCTGAACTTCCAGATCCTTCTTCCAGTTCTGCTTTTCATCAACATCATAAGCTCTGATTCAGGTAATCTTCTGTCGTGGAAGCTGGCTGTCTATGCCATAGCTGCAAACCTTGCGATGTTCGTCCTCGCCATCATCATCCTTGACCGCCTGATAGCCGATCCTGCCAAGGCGGCCAGCGCCCAGCAGGCAGTGGTGAGATGCAACTATGTCATCTTCGGCCTTGTGGTCGCCAACTCCCTTTATGGTGACAAGGACAATGGAGTCGCAGCGCTTCTGGGAGTCATAATCATTCCTCTGTCCGCGGTGCTTGCTGTGATAATCCTTGAGCGCCAGCGAAACGGAAAGACCAGTTTCTCAGAGCTTGTTCTGCAGATCATCCGCAATCCTTTCATCATCTCCTCGGCTTGTGCTCTCCTGGTCAAGGCCACAGGCCTTGAGCTGCCAGGCCTTTCAACGACTGTCATGGGGGAGCTTGGACAGGCCGGCTCCACATTGAGCTTCCTGAGCTTAGGGGTGGGCCTTGACTTCTCAAGCTTCAAGACCGATGGAAGAAGCATCATCATCGGCACGCTTGCACGCACAGCTGCAGTCCCCTTGGCTTTCATCCCGCTCTCTGCTGTTCTTGGCTTCCGCGGCCAGGAGCTTTGCGCCTTGATCATACTCTTTGCCACCCCGGCAGCGGTGAGCTCCTATTCAATGGCAGTGAGCATGAAAGCTGATGGGGACCTGGCAGCAAGCCTTGTGGTGACTACAACGCTTGGGTCCATTGTCACCATCTTCCTTTCCATCCTGATATTTGAAAGCCTGGGATGGCTGTAACTAGGCAAGAAAAGTCGAGAGATTCTCTTATCGATAGGTTAGTATTCAAGCGACGAGGGAGAAATGGAATATCAGATAGAAGCAGTACAGAGAATGCAGGATTACATTGAGGAGCATCTCGATCAGGACATAAGCCTGAACGAGCTTGCCGATGCAGCCTGCTTCTCCCCTTGGCATTCCTACCGGCTCTTCTGCCAGTACACTGGCACGAGCATCGCAGATTACATCCGGCGCTTGAGGCTGTCTCGCTCAGCCCTGAGGCTCAGGGACGAGAAGGTCAAGGTCGCAGACCTGGCCTTCGACCTTGGCTTTGGGAGCGTAGACGGCTACCAAAGGGCCTTTCTCAAGGAGTTCGGATGCAATCCAAGCCAGTACGCCAAGAACCCAGGTCCTATCGGGCTTTTCACTCCCTATGGCGTCAAGTACAAATCCAGGTACGAGGAGAAAGGAATGGAGAAGACAAAGACAGTATTCATCACAAAGATTGAGAAGCCTCAGAGGAAGGTCATCATCAAGCGCGGCATCAAGGCCACAGATTACTGGGAGTACGGCGAAGAGGTGGGCTGCGACATATGGGGTCTCTTGATCTCCATGGACAAGGAGCCTGTCAGCCTCTGGCTGCCCAAGGCCTATGTGAAGCCAGGCACCTCTGTGTATGTCCAAGGCGTTGAGAAGGACCTGGACTACAATGGTCCTGTCCCTGAGGGAATGGACACCATAATCCTGCCTCAGGCAGAATACCTTATGTTCCAGGGCGAGAGCTTCGAGGAAGCCGACTATGCAGATGCAATAAGGCAGGTCTGGGATGCAATGGATAAGTATGACCCATCCATCCTCGGCTACAAGTGGGATGAGGAGAATCCAAGAATCCAGCTTGAGCCGCGCGGTGAGCGAGGCTACATAGAGCTGAAGCCAATCAAGAGAATCTGAGCATTGAGCCGTCCGAGAGGACGGCTTTATTTCTTTTTCAGTTTTATGATTTCAATCAGGGAAGGTTCTTGAAGCCTGATATTTGAGCTGTAGCCATATTGCTTTCATTAACGGCTGGAATGATTGTCACATGAAGCTTATTATGTAGCAGAGCGCCGGCAAGCCTGCCACGTGTGCTGCAAAGAGGTAGTCTATGGATGCGGAAAAGACCAGGGAATGGGTTAAGGCTGAGCTGGACAGATGCATTGCATTCTGGCTTGATCATGGAATGGACAAGGTCAATGGAGGCATCTACACCTGCCTTGACCGTCAGGGACGGATCTACTCCACTGACAAGAGCGTCTGGATGCAGAGTCGCTGTGCCTGGATCTTTGCATACCTGTGCAATGTCTATGGAAAGAGACAGGCTTGGCTTGAGGCTTCCCGCTCCTGCCTGGACTTCATGGAAGCTCATTGCCTGAACCATGACAAGGGCGGCAGGATGTACTTCACTGTCACAGCTGAAGGCGAGCCTTTGAGGCAGCGGCGCTATTGCTTCTCTGAAGGCTTCTATGCCATAGCCAACGCTGAATACTACGCAGCAACCAAGCAGGAGGCCTATCTGCAAAGAGCCCTATGGGCCTATGACCTGATCTGGAAGCTGAACAGGGGCTTGATGGAAGATCCAGTCGGCATGGGTCCCAAGAGCTCCAGGGAAGGCCGTTCGCTTGCCAACCCAATGATATACCTTAACATCTGCTCGGTCTTGAGAAGATGCGATCCTGAACACAAGGATCTATATGACCAGAGAAGCGAGATTTGCGTCCATGATATACTTGCCTATCATCTCAAGGAGGATCTTGGATGCACTCTGGAGTCTGTGGGAATGAATGGCGAGGTATGGGACGCTGTCACAGAAGGCCGCGTGGTCAATCCAGGCCATGACATAGAGTGCTCCTGGTTCCTGGCTGAATATGCCCTGTACAGGAAGGATGACAGGCTGCTTGAGAAGGCGCAGCTTATTTTCAGCAACGCCATCAATGCAGGATGGGACAAGGAATATGGAGGCTTGCTCTACTTCATAGACGCCAAGGGCCTTCCTCCAGAGTCCTACGAGCATGACATGAAGCTCTGGTGGCCTCATGATGAGATCCTTATTGCATCCCTTCTGTTCTACAAGAGCACAGGCAATATAGCTTATCTTGACTGGTTCGAAAAAACTCTTGACTATTGCCAGAAGCACTTCTCCGATCCGCAATATGGGGAGTGGTACGGCTATCTTCGCCGGGATGGCAAGCCCACCCAGCCTCCTGCCAAGGGAAGCACCTTCAAGGGTCCTTTCCATCTGCCCAGGATGCTCATCATGGTCTTCCAGATGCTTGAAAGCCTTAAATAAGCTTCACAGCCTGAGGTTTAGGTGCTAGAGTATGCCCTATGAGATACCCTAGATCCAAGACAAACGCTGTTGTCTTCAGCCTGGCTGCAATCATTGTCATACTGCTTTCCTCTTTCTGGCTATATAGGCTGAGCGGAGTTTCAGGGCTCCTGGCCTGGAACAAGGACTACAAAGCCATTTTCATTGGCTTTGCCTGCCTTTCTGGCCTCCCTCTTATCCTGCTGCTTTTGTGCCTGATATTCCGCTCCAGAGCCCTTAATAGGGCAGCCACGTTTCTGTCATGCTGCCTGATTATCATATGCATCGCAGGATTTGGCGCACTGTACCTTATAGACCATTCAGGCTCCCATGCCGATAGCCTGAATCTCATAAAGGCCTCTGAAACGCTGCCTATTAGAGATGGCAGGCTGCATGTGGCCTTCTCAGGAGACCCGCACTGGGGAGCAGGTGCATCCAACACCGAGGCAAGAGCCAAGATCCTTGATGCCATGGCTCAAGAGGATTATGACCTTGTGTTCATGCTGGGCGACATATCGGAAATCGGGACTGTAAAGAGCAACTACGATGAAGCCGTCTCGGAGCTGAGCCAGAGGCTGGGAGACCAGAAGCTCAGGGTGATAGCAGGCAACCATGATGCCATCGCAGGGGCTCTTCCCCTGTTCAGCGATATCTTCATGGAGGACGAGTCCTTCTTCTATTGCATGGATGCAGGTACAGTCCATTTCATTGTCCTCAATGTGCTTTGGGATGAAAAGGACTTCAAGTCTGATCAGAAGGCCTGGCTTGAAAAGACCCTTGCCTCCATTGACAGAAAGGACACTGTCATAGTGCTTTCCCATAGCTATGTGCTTGGATCGGGATACTGGGACGAGGCCGCTGGCCGCTATTGGGGAGATGTGCCAGGCATCGTCGAGGCCCTGTGCCCGATTTTCGAGGCCTATGATGTCGACCTGCACATAGGTGCACATAACCATTTCATGGAGCTGTGCCAGAAGGCCGGGGTGGATTATGCCACCGTCGGGACGATGGGTGGCAAGCTGGATGAGAACCTGGTCTATGAGAGCCCCTATTCAACATGGAAGGACAACGCTCATTTTGGCTGGCTTGATGTGACTATAGAGAAGGGCTCGATAAGCCTGGAGTTCATTGATGAGGATGGCAATGTGCTTAAAAGCCATTCCATCAAGGCTGACTAGAGCTTGCTATGCTCAGCGAATGCTGGCATGTTATGATTCAAGGCTGATCTGGGCTTATGCAACAGCCTTGGCGGCTGCATAAGCATAAAGAGACTCAAGATGCTATCATTCATTTGTAAACTTTTTGTTAACTTATTTTCACACATGAAAATACGCTAATTTTATTGACATAAATACTAATTATGTCTTATTGTTGGCTATGGATTTATTTAAGAAATGCTATGATTATACTCTCGTTGAGGAGTATAAGAAGAAGGGGATATACCCTTATTTTCATGCCTTGGAGAGCCGACAGGACAAGGTTGTCCAGATGGAATCCAAGAGGCGGATCATGCTTGGCTCCAACAACTACCTGGGCCTTACAGCCTGCCCAGAGGTTGTGGAAGCTGGAATCAAGGCCATGGAGAAGTATGGAACAGGCTGCTCTGGATCGCGCTTCCTGAATGGAACGCTGGATCTGCATCTTGAGCTTGAGAAGGAGCTTGCAAGCTTCTTGCGCAAGGATGATGCATGCACCTGGTCCACTGGATTTCAGTCAAACCTTGGAATAATCAGCGCAATAGCCGGCAAGAACGACATCATCTTCTGCGACAGGGAGAACCATGCAAGCATCTACGATGGATGCAGGCTGAGCCTGGCTTCTATGGTCCGCTATCATCACAACGACATGGAGGAGCTTGAAAAGCTTCTCCAGCAGGCTGATGAGAATGCTGGAAAGCTTATCATAACTGATGGCGTCTTCTCAATGAGAGGCGACATCGCCAACATCCCAAGGATCGTTGAGCTTGCCAAGGCCTATGGAGCCCGAGTCATGATAGATGACGCTCATGGCCTGGGAGTCATCGGCGAAGGGGGAAGGGGCACAGCAAGCTACTGGGGCCTGGAGAATGAGGTGGACATCTACATGGGCACTTTCAGCAAGTCCCTTGCATCCCTAGGCGGCTACATGGTGGCTTCCCAGAAGGTCATCAATTATGTGAAGCATCATTCAAGGCCGTTCATATTCTCGGCAAGCCTTCCGCCAGCCAATGCGGCTTGCGCCTTGGCAGCCCTAAGGCATCTGGAGGCCAATCCTGGCCTTCCAAGAAAGCTGGCAGGCCTTTCTGATTACGCAAGGCGTGGAATGGTCGCACGAAACGTGCCGATCTCACTGGGCGAGACTCCAATCATACCAATCTACCTAAGCGATGCTGATACAACGCTCCAGGTCGCCAAGGATATCTTTGATGCCGGCGTCTACGTCAACCCAGTCCTTCCGCCAGCCACAGGCCCCAATGAGTGCCTGCTTCGCACCAGCTACATGGCAAGCCTGACAGAGAGCCTCATTGACGAGGCCCTGGACATCATCGCTTCTGTGCTGGGAGATAGATTTTCGAAACAAGCAGAAGCACAAGCCTAGCAGGAAGAACCTTTATCAGGAAAGAAAGAGCCTTGTAGCTTGCCCCAACCGCCTGCCTCACAGGCGGATTGGACCTGTAGATGTTCTTCAGGATCACCTTTGCCACAGTCTCGGGCCCTTTCCCGTTCTGTTCATCGCTGGCCATCTTCTCGACAGCCTTCATGCATGCATCATAGTAGACAGACTCAGGATCCTCATCATAGCTTCGCGCCTTGGTGAATCCTGTCTTTGTGTCTCCCGGCTCTACAAGGGCAACTCTTACGCCAAAAGGCCTTGCTTCCATTCTAAGGGCCTGGGCATATGCTTCCAGCGCATACTTTGAGGAGCTGTAATGGCTCTGGTATGGGATAGGCACGATGCCTGCTACTGAGCTTGTGATCTGAATAAGGGATGCCTTGTTCTGCCTAAGGCGCTCCATGAAGACCCGGTTGACGTTCAGTACACCAAAGTAATTGGTGTCCATCTGGGCGCGCGCCCTCTGGTCCGGCGTGACCTCGGCAGATCCGCTTATGCCTATGCCGGCGCAATGGACAATGATTCCAAGCTCGCCTATGGCCTTTGAAGCCTCCTTGACAGAAGCCTCGCTGGCAACGTCCATGGTGATCGGGATTATCGATCCACCCCCTGGAAAGCTCTGGATATCCTGCTGAGGATGGCGAGAAGCGGCATAAACCTTGAGCCCTGCCTGGGCAAGCATCAAAGCGACCGACTTTCCGATTCCGCTTGAAGCTCCTGTAACAAGAGCAGACTTAAGATATGGAATTTTTCTTGACATGGCTGGATTCTATCATGCCTTAGTCATTGTTGCCATATGCTTTGTGTTTTCATAGGCAGTCGAGGCGTCTTTTTATCTTATTGGAACAGATGTTCATCTTGAAGCCGCACTCTTTTCATGAAAAAACGCCTATTAAAATATTTCATTGGCATGACAGACATTTTTTGAAAGGCAACGAAAAGATTTGATGGTGGCGAAAATATCATCAATCTTTGCTCTAGAATTTGAAAATAAACCTAACTTCTTTTGTTGCAAAAAGTTTCATTTATGAAGAAGTGTGAAGTTATTTGCTTGCAATAAAGAAAATTAACGATAATTCCATAAAAAACAACACTGTTAGTAAGGAATTAAAAAATTTCTTGACAATGAAGAAAAGCCGTTTGATAATAACATTGACTGGTCAAGTTTAATGTGAGGTTACTTTTTTTAAGTCATTTGCAATTAAAAAAGGCGACCTAACTAAGGAGAAAAAATGAAAATGAGCTAAGACCTCTGTCAAGACAGGAAAGATAGAAAATAAGGAATTTCATGCTACCTGTTCTTTGGTATCGTCTTCCCCAACGGGGAAACATCCTTTTCTATAGACTTCATCCGGTATCTGGTAG
>JAQVSP010000082.1 GCA_028700425.1 Sphaerochaetaceae bacterium
TCCCATTGAGAGCCCTCATTTGTCTCGACTTTTTCAAGCCTTGCAAGTAAAGGCTATCATTTGTGGCACAAAAGTCAAGTCCATACTGTTTTTCAACAATACTCTTGACTTGCGTGGACAAATAAAAGCGTCCTTATGAAGGACGCCCATACCGGTGGTCGGGCTCGGACCGACACGATCTCGCGACCAATAGATTTTGAGTCTATCGTGTATACCAGTTTCACCACACCGGCGCTTTTTGGAGACTAGCAGAAATCAATTAAAAGTTCAACTTCTCATCCATCATTGTTTGCTGATAATCCTTCGACATTGCTTAAAGCCTCTTTTTTCTCTATCCTATAGCTATGAAAAGGATTCTGCTGCTGATCATGCTATTTCTTGTCCTGCTTGTCCCGGCCTTCGCCGAGTCGCAGGACCTCTTGCTTGCTGACCAGCCAATAAGGTATGGGGAGCAAGACTTCATCAGAAGAATAGAGGAGCGGACAAAGAACGAGCGCGAGCCCATAGGGCTGGTTCTATCCGGTGGATCTGCCCGAGCCTTTGCTCATGTCGGAGTCCTAAAGGCCCTTGAGAGCCAGGGCATAGTGCCTGACTTCATCATCAGCAACTCCATGGGCAGCATAATCTCAATATTATATGCCTCTGGCATGAGTCCCGACCAGATAGTCCAGCTCATGGAAGGCCTTGACTTTGGGTCCCTGTTCTCCGTTGAGCTGCCGGTCAATAAAGGCCTTCTCTCCGCCGCAAGGCTTCAGAGCCTTGTTCTCAGCCTCATAGGCAAGGATACAAGGATAGAGGACCTGGACATACCTGTTCTCATAGTCACTGAGGATCTTGTAAGCAAGCGCCAGGTGCACATCTGCGAGGGAGACCTTGGAGACATTCTTCTTGCATCCTTTGCCTTGCCAGTCTATTTCTCAAGCATCCCCTATGAAAGCCACCTTCTCGTGGACGGAGGCCTGGCGAACATAGCGCCAGTGAGCATAGCCTATGAGTACACCGACAATGTCATAGTCAGCACATCCTTCTATGAAGGCATCGGCCTGAACAGGAAGAACCCCCTAACTGCCCTGAACATCGCAATCGACATAGGAAAGAGACGCCAGGCTGTGACAGACCTGATAAAGCATCCTGATTGCCTGTGGATCAGATGTGATGTTGAAGGCTTCTCCTTCATGGACTTCAAGCTCGTGGGCGTGCTTACAGACAGGGGCGCCCAGGCCTTGGACGGCGTGACAGTGAACATGGCCTCAGGGGCTATTGGGACGGAGATGGAAATGCACAGGGAGCTATACAGCAAGGCTATTGAAAAGACGCTGACCCAATACTCCGCCTTCCAGCATATAAGCCTTGTCAGGGACGATTTCAGCCTTACGTTCAACTTGGACACCTGCCTTAACGGAAAGGACAGCTACTTCATTCGCAATGACTCTACCTTAACCTTCGATGCCTCATACTCAATAAGGGACTTCAGCTTCAGCCTAAGCGGCGGAATGTCCTGGGCAGCCTCAAGCTTTGGCCAGATAGCCCCGCTTATCAGCTTCAAGGCAAGCTGGCTTCCCCTATACTGCCTTAGGCTGGACATAGAGACCTCAGGCATCTGGGATATCGGCGCCTCTGCTCCAAGCCTTTACGGCAGGCAGAGCCTGGTGTTCAGGAGCCCTAGGATAATGGACATTGTGCACCTGGAGCTCAGCGAGATCTATGAATACGCCTACGACCAGAGCCAGTCCGACCTATTCAGCTGGGATGGAAGCAAGATGCTTCTCAGCATTCTTGGCAAGGCTGACTTCTCCACCCAGACCCTGGATCTCCAGTTCAGGACAGGATCGAACATACAGCTTGATGGTCCCGATTCTCATTACTATTGGATGACCAGTGCAAGAGTGGGTCGAAGAATCGAAGGCATGCTTTGGTTCGAGCTTACAGGGCTTACAAGGCTCTCAATCCTTCAAAAGGAGAAAGTCCCCCTTTTCCAGAGCGATGGGATGCGAACCAACCAGGCCAGCCTTTATGAGAATGATGGCGATTTCACAGTAGTTGCCAATGCAAGGCTTGGCCTTCTTCAGAAAGCAGAAGACTCAGTGAGCATCGGAGAGATGCTGCTTCTCAGCAACTGCTTTGTAAATGCCTTTGCAGATCTTCTATGGAACAGGAAGGGCAATCTCATTCCCTATGCAACACTTGGCCTAGAGATTGGAACCACAGCGGCGCTGCTTGGCCTGAGGGAGCTTGATTTCACCTTCTTTGCAGGCTATGACATGACAAGCCGCAGCACAGTAGGCGGCATAATGCTTGGCAAGGAATTCTGATGCGCATACTTCTTCATGCCTGCTGCGGCCCATGCTCTACGACCTGCCTTGAGGATCTTCTAGGCCAAGGCCATGAGGTGACGCTGTTCTACTCAGACTCCAACATCTACCCTTATGAGGAATTCGAGAAAAGGGGCGCTTATCTCAAGCAAGTCGCAGAGCATTACCATGTCGATTATGTCATCGACAGCTGGGACCATGAAGACTGGCTTGATGCAGTGAGCAAGGTTGATGGCTATCAAGGCATGGGCGAAGGACTGGGGCGATGCAGCGCGTGCTTCTCCTTCAACCTCAAGCGCGCTGAGAAGTGGGCCAAGGAGCATGGGTTCGATGGATTTGCCACCACGCTTACAGTAAGCCGCTTCAAGAACTCTTCCCAGATCTTTGAAAGCGCCAAGGATCTTGATGGCTTTCTCTGCATGGATTTCAAGAAGCATGACGGATTCTCACGCTCATGCCGGCTTGCACGGGAGCTTGGCCTTTACAGGCAAAGCTACTGTGGTTGTGAATTCTCAAGGCATTAGGGCTCTTTTAGCCGCACCATAAAATTGTAACTTGCATTCAATAGTGCTATAGTGTACCTATGAAACTTAAGAATCCTAACCTAATTTACTTCATTGTCTACGTGCTTCTGGTTGTTCTAGCCTTCTCTACCGGAGCGCCGCTGTGGGCAAAGATCGTCCTAACGGCGGTGCTTACCCTTCTTCTTGTTATTCTGGGCAGGTCCCAGGCATGGTTCTTTCTAGCTATGAAGAACATCGACAAGGATCCAGAGAAATCCCTGAAATACATGAAGCTGGCTCTGTCCAGCCACCTTCCACAGGAGCAGGCCCTGATCGTGGGCAACGCCCTGATCCAGAGATCCGACAACCAGCTTGGAATCAAGACCATGAAGGATATAGTCGACCATCCCTCTCAGCCGCAGAACAAGACCCGCGCCCTCATCGCGCTGTCAATGGCATACTGGAGAGACGGCAACACCAGCCTGGCAGTCAAGACCCTGGAGGATCTTCGCTCAGGCGGATACACAGACAAGAACCTTGAGATCAACCTTGCTACCTACTACCTTGAGCTTTTCAACGTCAAGGCCGCAGAGGCTCTCATATCTGAGGCAAAGGACAACCAGACCAATGGCATGCTCGACAACAGGCTGATGCTTGCCCTGTACAAGGGAGAGCTTGAAAAGGCCTCTGAGATGGCCAAGGAGCTCACCCAGGATCGCAAGGCCGCATTCCCAGAGGCCTGGGTCCATGCAGCCCAGATCAAGCTGGCCTTGAGCGAGGATGCCCAGGCAGCAGCCGACATGATCAGGGAAGCCCTGAACAAGCGCCTTCTTTGCACAGGGGCCTTCACAAGGGAGTATCTGACAGCCTTGGCTGAAGGCCTTGAAAGCAAGCAGGCCTGTGCAGCTTTCACCAAGGCGATGAACCAGAGCATCTTTGCCGTAAGCCAGGGCCTGTGCTTCCCAATTGAAGGTTCTGAGCTTGACCCATCAATATGCCGAAAGCCTGCAGTGCCCACTATGCCAATCATCACGCTCAATCGCCCCGCTCAAGTCCAAAAGACAGAGCAGATGGAGATGCAGGTTCAGCCTGTAGTCCAGGAAGAAGAGGATGATGATGACCGAATGCCTAACACAGACCTGGATGACAGTGACGAGGCATGGGCTATCGAGACAGGCATCACACCAGACCGAGATGATGAGCAGGAAGAGCCATTCTCCAACGATCTGGGTGACGACGATGATGATCGCATGCCTAACACTGACCTGGAGGACTGAACTTGAAGAAGGTGCTGAAGATTGTCACAAGCCGTCTTTTCATCTCATTCCTGCTTCTATTTGTACAAATAGGATTTCTAGGCTTTCTTGCCTTCAGGATGACCAGCAACTTCAACGCAATCCTCACCAGCTGCCTTCTTGGCCTGCTGCTTGGCATATTCATATGCAGCAGGGATGACAATCCTTCATACAAGGTTGGCTGGCTGCTTCTGATCATTCCCTTCCCGATCTTCGGCATCTTCCTCTACCTGGTATTCGGAAACAAGAAGCTGGGAAAGTGGGGAAGGCGCAAGATCAAGAGCTATAGCGAGATTGTGAAGGAGCATGAGGATGTGGATTTTCCGCAGCAATGCTCAACCAGCGAGCTGGACGATCCCATACTGAAGCGCCAGGCAGACTACATACAGTCTACAAGCTCCTTTGGGCTGTTCCGCGATACCTCAACCAAGCTTTTCAGCCTCGGAGATGACTCCTACCCTGTCATAATGGACTGCATAAGGAACGCAAGAAAGTTCATTCTGCTTGAGTTCTTCATTGTCGATGAAGGCATGATGTGGACACAGATGCTGGAGGTCCTGACCCAGAAGGTCAAGGAAGGAGTCGAGGTATACTTCATGTACGACGACATGGGCTCCATAAACACGCGCCCAGCTGGCTACAGCAGCAAGCTGAAGGAGCTTGGCATCAATGCAGCAACCTTCAACCCAGTGCAGCCCCGCATGAATCCTATACTCAACTACAGGGATCATAGGAAGATACTTGTCATTGATGGAAACATAGGCTTCTCAGGTGGAATCAATCTAGCCGACGAGTACATCAACCGCAAGATCCGCTTCGGGCATTGGAAGGACTCAGTCATCATGCTGCAGGGCTCTGCAGTGCTTTCCATGACCCTGATGTTCTTCCAGCTATACTACTTCACCATAAAGAGGAGCATGCAGGACAGCGCTTTCGACATCCAGAAGTACATGCCCACCATGAAGGCTCCAAGCGATGGCTTTGTCCAGGTCTTTGGAGATAGCCCGCTGGATATGCACAACGTCTCGGAGAACGAGTATCTTCAGATCATCAACACAGCAACGCGCTATGTCTGGATTACAACTCCGTACCTGATCCTAGACAACGAGATGATAACCGCCCTTATCCTGGCCGCACAAAGCGGAGTGGATGTCAGGATCATAACGCCTCACTTCCCTGACAAGAAGACGGTCTTCATTGTCACACAGGCCAACTATAGGCGCCTTGTGCTTGGCGGTGTGAAGATATTTGAATACACACCAGGCTTCATTCATTCAAAGGCCTTTGTCAGCGATGACAGGGTGGCGGTGGTTGGAACCACAAACATGGATTATCGATCGTTCTATCTGCACTTTGAGTGCTCAGTTGTGCTCTATCAGACATCAACGGTCGTAGAGGTCAGAGACGACATTGAGCGCACCCTTGAAGTGTGCCAGGCCATAACAGGGCAGGACCTGGCGGACACTCCCTGGATAAAGAAGAAGGCTCAGCAGATAATCAGCCTGTTCGCACCGATGCTATAGGAAATGCAGTATGGAGAGAAAGAAGCTTTTCAAGCACCTGCAGCCAGTCACCCCGATAGTGCTGGGCTGCGATCATTTTGGCGAGACCAACCCTGGCATTGGCCAGCTGGACATCTACTGGCAGAAGGGAGGCAATGTCCTTGACACTGCAAGGTCATATGGCCGAGAGGCAAGTAAGCTTGGCACAAGCGAGCTAGTCATAGGCAAGTGGATCAAGGCCAATGGCAACAAGGCCGACATTGTCGTGATAGGAAAGTCAGGCCAGCGGATGCTTTCTCTAGAAGGCCCCAATATCGACCGCAAGCTTCTAGACATGCTCAAGACCGAGCATGAGGAGGAATCCCAGGCTCTTGGCTTTGAGCCTGACATCTGGATGCTGCACCGAGATATGACAAGCCTTGACATGGACGTGCTGATGGACATTGCTCTCCAGGCCAAGGGCTCAAGCCTTCTTGGGCTGTCCAACTTCAGCACGGCAAGGATGAAGCAGGCCATCCGCTATGCAGATATCGAGGCTTCCGAGATACAGGGATCGCTGGCCTACTGCACTCCCGAGGCCTGGGGAGACCCAAGCCTTTGGTGCCTTACCGACGAGGATGTGACCTTCTATGATGAGCATGAGCTTGCATATCTTTGCTTCTCATCCCAGGCAAAGGGCCTCTTCTACCATCTTCTTGACTCAACTGATCCAAGCCAGAAGGCCCATGACCGGTTCGACTGCCCGGTGAACAGGCAAAGGGCACAGCGCCTGCAGAATCTTTCCATTCGCCTTGGCCAAAGCCTTGAGACTCTCATGCTGAGCTTCATCTACAGCCGAGGCAAGGGCTACGGCATGCCCATCGCAGGCTCGACCAAGCCCTCTCAGATTGAAAGCAGCACAAGCAGCACCTTCACAATGACAGAGTCCATGATAGACTATCTTCTAGGAAGGGAAGACGATTATGAATAATCTGGATGAGGTAATAGAGTTCCTTAGCGTTTCAAGCAGCAAGGCAGACATAGCCAAGCTTCTTGAGGAGCTTCTGACTCCAAGCGAGCTTGAGGACATTGCCAAGAGATGGCACCTGATGAAGGACATCTACCTTGGCAAGCCTCAGCGCGAGATAGCCAGCGAGATGGAAATATCGCTATGCAAGATAACAAGAGGCTCAAGAATACTTAAGCAGGACAACTCGATAGTAAGGCGGATCTTCAACGAGAAGCTTGATGACCATACACATATCTAGGAGGCTAATATGGAAACTGTATTCACAAGAATAAGAGACAAGCAGATACCAGCATGCTGGATCTATGAGGATGATCAGTGCTTTGTCATCCTCGACCATAACCCAATCGTAAAGGGCCATTGCCTGGTGATCAGCAAGGATCCAACCCCTACCCTGGAAACAACTCCAGACTCACGGCTGGCTCATATGATCCTTGTCGCAAAGAAGGTTGATGCCAAGCTCAGGGCTTGCCTGAACTGCGATGCAACCAACATCGTCATCAACAACGGCCCTGCCGCTGGCCAGGAGGTGCCCCATCTGCACATCCACGTGATTCCACGCTACCAGTCAAGCTCCATGGCCATATCCTTCACCCATGAGCCCTACAAGCCAGGTGAGATGGCTGATCTTGAGGGAAGGCTGAAGCTATGAAGCGATGTCCCTATTGCCAGGCTGAACTGGATTTCCCAATAGGCAGGTCAACCACCTGCCCAAGCTGCTCCAAGGAGCTTCATAGCTGCTATGCATGCCGCTTCTACAGCCCAGGCGCCGCTCATGACTGCCTAGAGGATGTAGATGAGAAGCCCCGGGATCCTGACAGAGGCAACTTCTGCGAGCTCTTCTGTCTTGCCGACAAGTCAGTATCAGGCAGAGCTGACAAGAGAAGCGAGGCTGCCTTGAAGGCTGCCAAGCTATTTGGAGATTTATTATGAAACTAGATGCAAAGACTATGGCCATATTGCAGGGTCTTCAGAGAAACGAGCTCACGGAAGCCTTGGTCTATGAGAGGCTTGCTGACAGGGTCAAGAAGGAAGATGATGCACAGACCTTGAGGAGCATAGCTGCCGAGGAGCGCAAGCATGCAGATATCTGGAGATCCTACACCAATGCAGATGTAAAGCCCTCAGGAGCCAAGGTCGCCATGCTGAGCTTCCTTGCCAAGGTCTTGGGCTATACCTTCGTTCTCAAGAAGATGGAGAATGGAGAGCATTCAGCGGTAAAGGGGTACGGAGAGCTGTCCAAGAAGCTTCCAGAGGCCCAGAGAATACTTGAAGAGGAGGAGGTTCACGAAGCCAAGCTCCTTGACATGCTTGATGAGGAGAGCCTTCAGTATGTGGGTTCCATGGTCCTTGGCCTTTCAGACGCCCTTGTTGAGCTGTCAGGCACCCTGGCAGGGCTCACGTTTGCCTTGCAGAACACACGCCTTATAGCGCTTTCCGGCCTGATCACAGGAATATCAGCGACCCTTTCGATGGCTTCAAGCGAGTACCTTTCTGCCAAGAGCGAAGGCCGCACCGATGCCCTTAAGTCATGCACCTATACCGGAGTTGCATATCTATTGACCGTAGCTCTAATGGTCCTGCCCTATCTGCTCATCTCCAATGGCGGCTACCTAAGCGCCATGTTCATAATGCTAGGCACAGTGGTCCTGATCATACTTGGCTTCACCTACTACATATCAGTGGCCAAGAACCTATCATTCAGAAGAAGGTTCATGGAGATGGCTGGCATATCCCTTTCAGTGGCAGGCATAAGCTTCGTCATTGGAATCCTGGTCAAGCGCTTCTTGGGCATTGACATTTGATGCGCAAAAGAGGCTTTCCGCTTTATATAAGGCTTCTTCTCTACTTCTTGATGGTCATGGCTGTGCCGCTGCTGCTTATGACAGTCTATTATGCCATCAATGGGCAGGAGAACGTTGAGCGAAACCTCCTCAGGCAAGGGGAGGCAAGCCTCGTATCCCTCAGGGGCAAGATAGCTGACCAGATAGAGGCCTACAGGCACAAGGCCTATGTACTGAGCACCAACAGGACAGTAATAAATGCTTTGGAAGGCAATCCCAGCCAAGGCCTGTATGAGACCATGTTCTCCATAATGACTGGGGATACATACCTGGCCAACGCCTCGATAGTGAGCCTGGATGGCGGTATTCGCTACTCGACACACACCTTCCCTTCCATCTACGACCTTCACTACAACCGCAATGACTTCAGCCCGTTCTTTGACATAAGTCGCGCAGGCAACCAGACAGCATCG
>JAQVSP010000083.1 GCA_028700425.1 Sphaerochaetaceae bacterium
CAAGGCTGGAAGCGACTGTGGATGGGTAGGAGATCTCGATGGAGTTGTCCCTAAGGGCGAAGACGACCTTCTGGCCCTCGATCATCACTGTCTGGTATGTGACCGCCGGCTTGACTGTGCTGGACTTGACAGTGGGGGCCACTGGAGGAGCAGCGAAGAGCTTGTCGATTGCGCTTATCAGGGACGAAAGAGCGGCGGCTGCATCAGCCTGGGCTATCTTGTTCTCTGTGGTTATGACTGTCAGGCCTTCCTCGACCTGGAGGCTGTACTTCTCATACCTTGATGCAAGAGCCTTGTTATCGGCGACAAAGCTGTCAAGTATGGAGTAGACAAGGCTGGAAGCGACTGTGGATGGGTAGGAGATCTCGATGGAGTTGTCCCTAAGGGCGAAGACGACCTTCTGGCCCTCGATCATCACTGTCTGGTATGTGACCGCCGGCTTGACTGTGCTGGACTTCACTGCAGTGGAGATCTTGACTGTCAGCATGTCATCGATCTGGGCAGCCAAAGCCTTTATTGCAGAAGCTGCATCTTCATTGCTCAGCTTGCGCTCAGTCACGACTGCAAGCTTGCCTGGATTCACCAAAACCTCAAGCTTGCCTGTCTTTGCAAGAACCTCTGGGGCCTTTGCGGCAAAGGCATCGAGAGCCTGGTACACAAACGATGCTGGAACAGTCTCTGGATAGGTGGCTTCAAGCATATTGCCTGAATAGGTGAAGACAACGCTCTGGCCGTCTATGATCATCGGCAATGTCAGGGCGGCAGCCTTGACCTCAGATTGCTTGATGACAGCAACCACCTTCGGGTTGAGCATCGCATCTATTTCAGCGGCAAGAGCCTGGATGAAGGCCTGTGCATCTGCCTTTTCTATGAGCTTGGAGGAAACAATGGCAGTCTTGCCAGTGGAGATTGCAATATCAAGGCTTCCAGCATTGGCAACCAGCGAGGCATTGTTCCTGCACAGGCTATCAAGAAGGTCATATGCCTGCTGTCTGGCAACGAAGTCAGGGTATGTGATCTCGATGGTGTTGTCGTATATTGCGAAGCTGACCTTCTGGCCTGCTGCATCTATGCTCTGGCGCATCACTGCTGTCTTTACAACAGGAGCCTTCACAACAGCCTCGACAGCTGGAGTCAGCCATGCCTTGATCTCATTGAGAAGGGAATCCAAGGCTGCAGTTGCATCTACAACTCCGATTTCATTCTCTGCCTTCAAGGTTGTCTTGCCGGACTCTACTGTCACCTTAATGGCTCCGACCTTAGCCACAAGAGAGGCATTCTTGGATGCAAACGCATCAAGTATGCTGTATACACTGCTCTTGGCTACGAATTCCGGATAGGTTATCTCAATCTGGCAGCCAGTGAGGGTGAACTTGACTTCATAGCCTTCGATCTCGACGGTCTGGACATAGGACATTACAGTCTTGACTGTAGTCTCTGTCTTAGGCTGCATCTGCTGCTCTGCCTTGGCCTTCGCCTCGGCTGCGAGTCTCAGCTCCTCGGCCTTTGCGGCTTCAGCTGCAAGTCTCAGCTCCTCGGCCTTTGCGGCTTCAGCTGCCTGGGCTTCAAGCTGTGCCTTTGCAAGAGCATCAGCTTTCGCCTGTTCCTCAGCCTTTGCCAGCTGTGCGGCCTTCATCTCGTCTTCAGCCTTCTGGGCCTTGCGGGCCTCATTGAGCTTGTCTATTTCACCTGGCTTGTAGGTTGTATTCTCCTGCGCCACTGACAGTGCGGCGCCGCCTTCATCAAGGTGAATTCCCATAACAGGCTCGCCTGAAACGACCGCTGGATCCTCATAGGTATAATCGGATGCCTTCGCATCTGTCTTGCCATTGCAGGCTACCAGCAGGGACAGGCATGCCAATAGAATCAGGAACAAGGCTTTCTTGATTCCAGAACCCCAAACAAACGATTTTTTGCTCTTGCACATATACAGCTCCATACAAGATTATTTCGGACAACAGAAGATGTCACTTTTTGATTATATAGAATAAAACGGGAATTAGGAACAAAAGAATTCCAAGAATCGCAAAAAAATATACAGTTACGCAACGATTTTGCTTAATAAAATTAGTAAAGCGCTATAAGAACCCCTTTCATGTCCCATTTTTCCGTTCCTGACTGGCTTTAAGCCAGCCTTAAGGCTTCAGCTTTCGCCCTTGCCCAGGCGCTCGAGAATGTTGACACAGCCTTCTATTCCCAGCTTTGAGCTGTTCAGGCAGATGTCGTAGTTTTCGCTTGCGCCCCACTCCAGGCCAGTGTAGTGCAGCCAATATAGCTTGCGCTTCTTGTCCTTCTCCTCAAGCCTCTTCTCTGGCTTCACATCGCTTTCCCCATAAAGCTTGACTATGCGCTTCGCCCTGTCCTCGACTGGAGCATGGATGAATGCGCTGATCACGTCGCTTCGGTTTCGAAGCAAGTAGCTTGCACAGCGTCCGATGATTATGCAAGGCCCCTTTTCAGCAAGGTCAAGTATGATCTTGCTTTGCACGGACCAAAGAAAATCCTCTATGCTCTGGCTTCCAGCCATGCTGTGCGCTCCCAGGCCGGAGCCAAACCAGGCGCCAACCTGGACATGCTCCCCCCTGTCTTCAATGAACTTCTCGTCGAACCCAGTCTCCAAGGCGACTTTCTTGACAAACTCCTTGTCATAGCACGGTATGCCAAGCCGCTGGGAAAGCTCTCGCCCTATCGAGCGACCCCCAGAACCAAACTGGCGAGCTATCGTTATGATGTTCATGCGCGCCTCCTGTTTCCATTGCATTCTAACACGGAATCAGCTAACCCAAAACAAAAAATTGCACTGCAAGACCACAAATCTACACATGAAGGCAGTTTTCCTTTTTAAAGAAAAGAGTTAGGTTATCTAGGAAGGAATGCATAACACATTCCTTCAATAACCTCCTTTTGTTAGCAGAGCCGCTCGCCTTCTTCATCGAGCGGCTCTTGTTATTCCTTAGGGCTTTTTATCCTTGTCTCCAAGTCATCCATGGCTTGCTGGAAGGAGCTTTTGGAAAGCTGGCACTCCCAGATTACAATCACATTGAACCCTAGATCCTCCAGGCTTCTTGCAGCCTTTGCATCATTTTCCTTGTTGCGCTTCAGCTTTGCATCCCAGTAGTCAGTGTTGCTGGAAGGCCTTGAAGCGAGCTTGCAGCCCTCGTGGCTGTGCCAGAAGCATCCATTGACGAAGATCACAGTCCTGTACCTAGGCAGGACAATGTCAGGGTGTCCTGGGTAGCGCTTGTCATTGACTCGATAACGAAAGCCTCTTGAGAAAAGATAACGGCGGACCAGCATCTCCGGCTTGGTGTCCTTGCCTCTGATGTGGCTCATGATCCGGCTTCTGACCGCCTTCTCAAAGGTATCCATCAGTTCTCGACAAGGCAGGCTGCAATGGCCTTTATGGTCATTGGGCTTGTAGATTCTGTGGTCTTGGCCTTGATGCTGATGAATCCAGGGTCTGTTTCAAGAGCATCTGCAAGAGCCGCTCTGATTGAATCGACATAAGGCCTTAGCCGTGGAGCATCCAGCTCGACTGTGGCATCGAGGTTGACCAGGCGATAGCCTTTATCCTTGATCTGGGAGTAGCATTGGGCAAGAAGGTCCATGGAGCAGGCATCGCGATATCTTTGATCGCTGTCTGGGAAGTGAGATCCGATATCCCCCAATCCAAGGCATCCATATAGGCTGTCTATTATTGCGTGAACAAGACAATCTCCGTCGCTGTGCGACACGGGCCCAAGGTCGGAAGGCACATGGACAGAGCCTATGATCAAGGGCCTGCTGTTTCTCTCAAGCCTATGAAGGTCAGTCCCTATGCCTATGCGAATCATTGCAGGTCCTCCGCAAATGTTATCTTGCGATTCAGGCTCAAGCCCTGGACAGTCGCCACCTTTCCGATGAATTGCTGATATATCTGCGTATCGTCAAGATAGGCTGCATTCTCTTCAGAGGCAAGCCTATGCGCCTTGAGTATGTCCTTAAACCCAAAGGCCTGTGGAGTCTGTATTCGGAAAAGGCCGGCTCGGCTTCTATGATCCTCGATGAATCCATTTTCATCGATGGTCTTGAGGGCATCAACCACTCCCAGCGCAGGGGCTGCAGCTCCTGCCAGGCTGGCCATTGCCAAGGTCTGTGCGACCAGTCCAGCTGTAACATAGGGCCTGTCTCCATCATGTATCATCACAAAGTCAAAGCTGATGCCAGACTTGTCAAGGTCCTCAAGGGCGTTTCGGACAGAAGCCTGCCTTGTGGAGCCCCCCTTGACCAGGATGATGGGCACATCGGACTGGATTCCCAGGTCCTCCAGGGCATAGAGGGTCTTCTGCTCCAAGCCTTCATTTATGCTGATTGCCACCGCCTTGAGCGCAGGCCCAAGCGAGAAGAATGGAGACAGAGCGCGATAAAGCATGGAATGCCCATCAATTGAAAGGAACTCCTTCTTGTAATGCTCGCTCTGGCCTTGATTAAAGCGATCCGATGAACCTGCTGCGCATATTACAGTGGCAAAGGATGGAATGCTCATTTGTCCTTGCCCTGAAGGATTGCCATGACACGTGTCTTGACCTCATCCTTCTCTAGCTTGAGAGAATAGGAAACCTCATCGACAAGCAAGTTCATGGCACTGTCATAAAGCTTGCGCTCCTGCACCGGAAGCTCCTTTACAAGAGATCTCTTGAAAAGCGTATGAATGACCTTGGCTACTGACTCGATCGTACCATCATTGACCAGGTCGACGTTCATCTGATAGCGCGCCTTCCAGTCAAGCGTCGGCATGTCATAATGACAGCCGACAGCCTCAAGGGCCTTGCTTGCCCTGTCGGATTCGACGATGCCCCTTATCTTGAGATCATCGATCTTAGCTATAGGCACTGAAACCGTCATGTCGGAGTTTTCAAAGTATATCACGTAGAACATGGTGGGCTTGCCCTTGAATTCACGCTCTTTGATATCCCTAACCTCTCCTACCCCCTGCCTTGGATAGACAACATGCTGTCCCCTTGCAAATCTGTACTGTTCAGTTTCCTTGTCAATCATAGCCTCATTATATCCTAAAAAAACCAAATTCACAATAACCCAGGAGGAAAGCCTGCCCCCTTTAAGCGATAGTGGAGCAACATATTTTCACTAGATTCTTCGGGGATTGGATGCAGTGATGCATTTCAATGAGCTTATTAAAATCGACGGCAGCAAGCCCAATGATCCATATGTGATATTCCTTCAGGACGTTATAGATGACAACAGGCAAAGATTGATTCCTTCATCGAATTCTCGCCCTTTCATCGTATGGCAATGATGCGTCCCTGCCTTGAGCCCTGACAGCAAATGGAGCTTGCCTTGGCGGCCTTTATGCCTAGCAGCTCATCAAGCTTGACAGCAATGTAGCTGTAGCTCATGCCATAGCTGAAGTGACAGATGAAGTACTCAGCCTCCTTGATTCTTCCTCTCTCCTGAATGGCGAAAGCCTTTATCGGGCAGCTGACTCTAAAAGCCCACACTGCAGTGACTATGACCACATGCTGGTAGCTGGATACATCCTCTGCATAGCGCTCAAGAGGCATAGGCCAGCCATGCATGCCGAACCTGCCGCACCACCAGAAGCCCAGATCGCCTTCAGTAGGCTCTGCTGTCTTCAGCTCAAGCAGCCTGGCACCCCGCTGGCGAGCGATGTCCAGAGCCAGCTTCAAGCAGTGTCCCTTGCGAGAGAAAGTGACTACAAGGGTGTCGCTGCTTGCAGGATTCTTGTAATCGACCAAGGAATTTTGAAGGTCCATCTGCTTCATTGATATATAACAGACAATACCTGCTATGAGCTGCAGGACACCAAATATGAAATACGCAGTACTCAAGAGGTTGAAGGGAAATATGATGAACTGAATGGTGATCCAGAGCATCAGGGTAAAGCCGAACAGGCCTCCAAGAAAGATGCCCTTGCGGCTATGGCGCAATATAAGGACAAAGGCTGTCAAGTTTGTAAGCCCATTGACAACAAGAAGGCTGATGCCTGGAAACAGGAAGTTCTGGAAGAGAGCATCAGCAAAAGGAAGAACCTGAAAGAAAGGAAGCAGGTCCTGCATTCCAAGGTTGCTTCCGTCTATAGCTGTGAGCATTCCCACTGATCCAGCAACGGCTCCCAGTCCTATGAAAGCCGTCCAGAAAAGAAGGATAGCCCTGAAGAATGAATAGCGTTTCATGCTTTTCTCCTACAAAAAAAGCCCCATGAAGGGGCTTGTCGATCAATAAGTCTCCTTACTCGGAGATAAGCATTGTCTTTGGGTTGAGGGCAACGCCTGTCGGCTTTGGCAGGTTGCGGTCATGGTCGCGCACGACTGTCATTATGACCTTGCTCTTCTCGTCATTGTACTTGAGTCCAATCAATACATCAACGAGATTGAAGTAAGGCTTCATGCTGTCTGGAACGCCATACTCATCAAAGGACACATCCGGCCTGATCGGGGAGACGCTGAACCATACCTCTACGTTCATGGCCTTGGCAAACTCCTTGATCTTCCTCACATCCTCCTCGGTAGCCATTGTCAGCTTGTAGCCGTCGAAGAATATGGTGTCGGCGCTGAAGGAGCCCTGCTTGATCAAGGTCTCCAGGCTCTGAAGAATCTTGTCTACAGAAATGTTCTCCTGGGAGAAGTTCATGACGACCCTGTTGGCTCTCATGGCGTTGTACACCTCAAAGGCATCATCCAGGCTCTTGTACTCGCTGATCTCCCTGAAGACCTCCTTGTACCAGTTCATGACATGCTCAACATTGCCGTTGAATGAGACATGGACAACATGCTCGCCTTGGAAAAGCTTGTCTGTGGCAAGATGGACAAGGCATGCAGTCTTTCCGACTCCATGGCGGGAGGCGAGAACGCCGAGGTTCCCTCTTCCCAGTCCACCGTTTATTGAATTCTCAAACACCCTCAGCGGGCTGTTCTCTATAAGTTCGTTTACTTGCATTTTTCCTCCATGGGAAGCCTAGTATAGCACGGTTTCCCTAAGCATGCATTATTTCTTCTTGTCTGCAAATTCCTTCTTCAAGTCATCTACAACTGAAGCAGGAACCTTGCTGTAGTGGTCAAGCTCCATAGTGAACTCTGCCTTGCCCTGGGTCATGGACCTAAGCACAGTGGAGTAGCCGAACATCTCTGCAAGAGGGACCTCTGCATCGATCTGGGTGATGGCTCCATCCTCAGTGGAGCTGATTATCATTCCACGTCTCTGGTTGATGGTGCCGAAGATCGCTCCCTGGAACTCTGTCGGACCTTCAATCTCAACCTTCATGATAGGCTCGAGTATGATTGGCTTGGCCTTGGGGAAGGCTTCCTTGAAGGCCATGATGGCTGCAGTCTGGAACGCCATGTCTGAGGAGTCGACTGGATGGAAGGCGCCATCGTTGATAGTGCACTTAACTCCCACAATGGGGAATCCAAGCTGCGGACCTCGCTTGATCGCTTGCTGGAAGCCCTTGTCGCAGGAAGGTATGTATTCGGTTGGAATGGCGCCTCCCTTGACCTCGTTGGCAAACTGATACTCCTTATCAAGGCCTTCGGCATCCTCGTCTGGGGTGAAGGGCTCGATGAATCCTGCAACTCTTGCAAACTGGCCGCTGCCTCCCGTCTGCTTCTTGTGGGTGTAGTTGAAGTCAGCTCTCTCGCTGATTGCCTCGCGATAGGCAACCTGCGGCTTTCCGACTGTCACTTCAGCATTGTACTCTCTCTTCATTCTCTCAACGTATACATCAAGATGGAGCTCGCCCATGCCCTTTATGATGGTCTGGCCGCTTTCCTGGTCGACGTAGGTCTGGAATGTCGGATCTTCCTTGGTGAAGCGATTAAGAGCCTTTGACATGTTGTCCTGGCTCTTCTTGTCCTTTGGATAGATGGCAAGGCTGATGACTGGGCTTGGAACGAACATGCTTGTCATGGCATAGCTGAGCCCGCTGCCGCAGAATGTATCTCCGCTTGCGCAGTCGATCCCGAACAGGGCTGCAATCTCTCCGCAATTGGCTTCCTGGATATCCTCCATCTCGCTTGCGTGCATCTTGATCAGGCGTCCGACCCTGAACTTGCGCCTTGTGCGTGTATTGACCAGCTCATCGCCTCTCCTGACGATTCCCTGGTAGACCCTGATGTAGGTCAGCTGTCCGTACTGTCCATCCTCCAGCTTGAAGGCAAGGACAACGGCTCCCATAGCAGAATCCGGCTGAAGGACAATCTCCTTCTCGTTGTCGTCAAGATCCAGTGCTCGGTTCTCAACCTCGGTAGGATCCGGAAGATAGCTTACAACGCCATCAAGCAGCACCTGGATGCCCTTGTTGCAATGAGCCGAGCCCATGAACACAGGGCAAAGCTTCAGGGAAAGGGTTCCCTTTCTCACTGCAGCCTTGATAAGATCCTCGGAGATCTCCTCTCCGCTGAGGGCGGCTTCCATGAGCTCGTCGGAGAAGCTGCTGGCCTTGTCGATCAGCTCCTCGCGCTTGAGGGCGGCCTCTGTTGCAAGGCTTGCTGGTATAGGCTCTCTTCTGATCACCTCTCCGTTTGGGCCGTCAAAGTAGACAGCTTCCATAGTCACAAGGTCGACAACTCCCTTGAGCTTGTCCTCAAGCCCTATTGGTATCTCCATCATTACAGCGTTGAGATTGAGCTTCTCGCGAAGCTGATGGACAACCCTGTATGGATTGGCTCCAGTTCGGTCGCACTTGTTGATGAAGGCGATCCGGGGAACATGATAGCGGTTCATCTGCCTGTCGACAGTGATGCTCTGGCTCTGGACTCCTCCAACGGAGCAAAGAACCAGTATGGCGCCATCAAGAACTCTCAGGGATCTCTCAACCTCTATGGTGAAG
>JAQVSP010000084.1 GCA_028700425.1 Sphaerochaetaceae bacterium
ACCTTTATGGCAGAGCGGTCCGCTTTGTATACATCCCTTGAGCCCGAGACGCCGTAGAGGCTGTAGCTCTCTCCCTGAGCCTTGTATTCAACAGCGCTGGTCTGATCAAAGCTCCTATCAGCTGCAAGAGTATCCAGCACTCTCTTCTTGGCATCGGCGGCAAAGAGGTCCAGGACTTGCCTGTCATCATTGATGAAGGTGAATCTTACAGAGGGGAAGGCCAGGGCCTTCTCAACAAGCACTGCCTTGCAGGCCGCTGCCTCGGCAGCGGGACGCTTGAGAAACTCCTTGCGAGCCGGGATCTTGTCAAAGAGATCCAGGACTGTCACCACCGTGCCCTGGCTCACAGGGCTTGGGGAAAGGCCAAGCTTGACGCTGTTGTCAACCTCTGTTTTCCATTGGCCGGACTCAATGCTTAGGCGCGAGCAGGCGGCGATGCTGTACAGAGCCTCGCCTCTGAAGCCCAGGGTGGTTATGTTGTAGAGGTCCTCGTTAGTTGAGATCTTGCTGGTTGCATGGCTTTCAAAGCAGAGCTCCAGGTCCTCCTTGCTCATGCCACATCCATTGTCGGCAATCCTTATGCTGGAGATGCCTCCATCCTTGATGCTGAGCGTTATATGGTCGGCTCCGGAGTCGATGGCATTGTCCAAGGTCTCGCGGACAGCTGAGGCCGGGCGCTGAATGACCTCGCCTGCTGCTATGCGGGAAGCCAGCACGCTGTCTAGTATCTTGATGCTCATAAGGGCCTAGAGCTGAATCCAAGCTCGGTGTAGAAGGTTGCAGCCACAGTGGTCGGGGTGTTGGCGCTGTAGCGCCTGACCACCACATTGAAGCCAAGGGCGAACTCGTCGAAGTCAAGCCTTGCATCGGCAAAGAGGTTCATGTACTCAGGTATCAGGCAGTTCTTGGCAAAGCGCACCAGGTTCGCAAGCGACGGGCTGCTGCTGAAGCCTTCGAAGTTGGAGAAGAGCCCGAAGGTGCCGTATCCAAGCACCAGGCTGATGCCTTCGTGGTAGAAGGCGGCCTTGATGCTGAAGAGGTCGGCTGACCAGTTGATGTTCCGCGCTGTATCCGGTGTTGAATTGAGCCTGGCCACCACATCGGTGCGGTCCAAGACCAGCGGAAGGTCGTAGCTTACGTCGATGGCGTAGCTCTCGTTCTCTGTCCTGAAGCTTATGAGCAGGTCCATTGTGGTCTGCTCAAGGCCAAAGAGCTTGTCCTTGCCTGTCATGTTGATCAGGCTGGAGAAGCGGGAACCCTTGTTGTAGACAACCCCCAGCCCAAGGTCGGCCTTGCTGAACCTGAGCTTGAAGCCTGCCTGGACGAAGAACTTAAAGTCGCTGATGTCTGAGTCAAAGCCGAAGGCCAGCAGCATGCTGCTTCTGTCCTTGCCGCCCTGGAAGGGCAGGTTCATCTCAAAGGCTGGAATCAGGCGCAGGGTGTTGTCGGTGTTGATGATACCAAAGCCCAGGGCGCTGAAGCTGGCCTCAAAGTCCTTTTCCATAAGGGGCTTGATGCTTAGCTCAAGGCCAAAGTTCTGAGCCTGTGGGGCCACTGTGCTGAGAAGCTTTGAGAAGCGTGCATCATCCAGGTATGCCTGGGCCTTGAAGGAAGGCTTGTTATAGCTGAGCGTAAGGGCCAGGGTGTCTGGGTAGCTGTCTGCAAAGACAGCAGAAGAACCCAGATGGACCTCCTGGCTTTCCTTGAGAAGGGCAGAGAAGCCGTCGCTCTTGTAGCCATAGCCAAGTACGCTTATGTAGCGCGTAAAGGAGGCTATGCCCGCATAGGCTGAGGAGAAGTCGAACTTGAAGGGCAGGACGAAGCCGTCGGTCGGGTTCCACTTCACGTCCAGGCCCAGGCTTGCTGCAAAGGAGCCCTTGGAGTAGTAGGGCTTGAGCGTGGCGCCGATGCCTAAAAAGTTGGAGGCTATGCTGGTGGTGAAGTTGTAGGTTCCGTCAAAGCGCGCGGTGATGCCATAGACAGCATCGGTGAGCACGACAGGAAGCCTTGTGCGTGAGAAGGCGTAGGAGAAGAGGGCGTATTCAGGGTCGCTGTTGAAGCATATGTCAGCAAACTGGCTCCGCTTCTCCTCGCGCTGGGCTGCCTCGGCAAGCTTGGATGCCTCGTCCTTGTAGCTTGAAAGGCTGTCTGAAAGGCTTCTTGAAAGAGCCTTGGCAATCCTCTCCGGCTCAAGAAGCTCATCAAAGACCACGCTTATGCTGTTGTCTGCATAGCTTACTGTGCAAGGCCCCACTGCATGGCGTATCAGGCTGAGACTGGCTACAGAGCTCAGGGCATCGCCCTCAAGGCTGTAGTCGAAGCTTATCTCAAGACCCTGGCAGTCAGCCTTTATCTCAATGTCCTTTGTCCGGATGCTGACCGGCTTCTGCAGAGGCTCGAAATCCACTGCAGCCAAGGCCACTAGCTGGGCTATCTCTGTGATCTGGGCATCGCTAGCGTAAAGGAAGGTGATTCCGCTGTCCTGGTCATAGGAGGCCATGGAGAAGTCCAGCTCGCTGTGAGCCTGCTTGATGTAGAGGGCAAACAGCCTGAGGGTCTCCTGGTATTCAGGATCTGCAATGAGGTTCAGCTGCCCCGAGACTGGGGCTGTGAGAATGGCGTCAAAGCCGAGGAAGGGTATGCGCTGGTCAAAGATGGATGAGATGTATGCCGGAGTGTCGGACTGCTCGCTGTAGGCAAAGAGCTCGTCGGCCTTCTGCTGCAGGGCCTCGTCTGACTTGTCGAAGTAGACCTTGACCGGCATGTTGGACTCATCGGTCTTGATGATGTAGATTCCTGCGCTTCTGTCTGGGCCTACTATCAGGGCAACTGGCCTATCCGCGGTAACCAGGCTGCCGCTGGCTGCCTGGTCCTGGATGACTCTACTAAGCTCGAAGATGTCGATTGAGCTGTCCAGGTATCCTGCAAGGGCCTCCTCGACTATCTTGCGCGACTCTTCGGCCTTGGCCTCAGCCTGCTGGCTGTAGAGGATGGCCCGGGCCTTGTAGGATTCGATGAAGTCTGAGAAGCGCTGTATCATCTGGGCATCAGTGAGGCCTGTGGCCTTGTAGTCTAGAAGCAGGGTGCTGTTCTCGCTCTTTGTGAGTGTTGCCCCTTCAATGCTGAAGCTGTCAAGCAGGGCTTTCAAGGCTCCTGGCTTGATGGAGGAGGGGTAGGTGATGGTGGCCTCTCCGAAGTAGAAGGAGGTCTGAAGGCTCTGGCCGAAAAGATCGAATGATGGGAAGAGCGGATTCTGAAGAACCTGGCCGCTTTCCAGCCTGTAGGCTAGGTTGAACCTGCTGACCGATTCCTTGAACTGATCCTGGTCAAACTGGTCGGAGTCTGTGGTGAAGACCGAGCCTGTCTGCTTGAAGCTGGCGGTGATGCCGCTGGCCTGGCAATAGGCATTGAGGATGGCAAGGCTTTCCTCTGGGCTTGTCTTGAAGGTAAGTATTATGTCGGTGGACCTGGACTTGAGAGTCGCCGGGATGCCAAGCACGTCCAGCTCCAGCGTCAGCGTCGGAGCAAAGAGCCAGTTCAGATAGCGCGTGAGCACGCCCTCTAAGCTGCTGATGATGGCGCTGTTGGCCATGCTTGACGGGTAGAAGCCTATGACAGCATCGCCTTGCTTGGCAAAGCTCTGCACATAGTCTCCGATGCCCTTTCTTGCAACGTAGCTCTTGAGGCTGGCAAGAAGGTCGTCAGTTACCTCGCTTCCCTGCTTGAGCTTGATCAGGCCGCTGTTGAGAACGACCTTGAGGCTGTAGTCAAGAGCCTTGAGGTCGTGGGTGTAGAGCTCGTCCTCGACCCTGGCCTCGAAGGCCTGGGCGATATTGGTTGTAGGAATCACGGCCCAGTCCTGGAATTCCATCAAGGTGGCCTTCTTCAGAAGCGATATGCGGCCAGTGATGTTGTTGGTGACAATGACCTCGCTGTCATTGGAGTAGCCAATCTCAGCCTGGGCGTTGGAAAGGATGTGGAAGGAGGCGTTGGAAACTACAGTGTAGCTGGAAACCGGGGTGCGGACAATGAGGGGGTAGGTGAGATCGGTGGTGGTGATGTCGCAGGCGCCTTCTGCAAGGAGGATCGTGGGCACCTCGCTGTAAAGGCTGATGACCTTGAAGATGGAGTTCTGGCGCAGGCGTATGGTGGCTATGCTGCTGGTCATCTCAAGATCCGTCTCCTGGGTCTGGACAACCCATTGCTCGTCTATGCCTTCGAAGACCGGCTTGGTATAGCGCTTGCCATTGGCATCATAGATCTTGGCCTTGGAGATGTCTCCGCCAATTACCTGGATTGCATTGGCCCCCATCAATGCCGATGCTGATGCGACTATCAGCGCTAGGGCTATTATGATTGCTTTTCTGCAAGAATTCATGAAAATGACCTACCTTCCCTCACTATAAACAATCTACATCACAAAAGGTTATATAGAAAAGCAGGAAAGTGCAATAATTAGGCTTTTTCCTTCTTGCAATCAAAGCTGAAGGCAGAGAAAAGGTGCTCCTGGGCATGACGGTCCAGGCTCACAAGCTCCTTGACAATAGGTTTTAGCCTTGCGCGAATGTTGGTCTGGTCATAAGGGCAGACAGGCTTGACCACCGGTATGTCAAAGTCATGGGCGAACCTTATGGTCACAGCCTCCTTGACCTCGATCATGGGCCTTATGATGAAGAGCTTTCCATCGAAGAACTCCTGGACAGGCTTCATGGTGGCAAAGTCGCCGCGGAAGAAGATGTTCATAAGAGCTGTCTCAGTCATGTCGTTCTGATGATGGCCAAGGGCTATCGTGTCATAGCCCTGGCTGTCGGCTATCTGAAAGAGAATACGCCTGCGGTTGCGTGAGCACAGGTAGCAGTTGAACTCCCCCTTGAAGCCTTCGCTGTACTGCTCCTCGTCCACTATAGAAAAGTCTATGTCAAGGGCATCGAAGTAGTCCTGAAGCTTGGCTCGGTACTCAACGGGGATGGGATGCTCAACCCAGTTGATCATCACAGCCTTGAGGCTGTAATGTATGGGCAGCCAGCGCCTGCGTGCCGACAGGGCAAAGGCAAGGGCCAGGGAGTCCTTGCCGCCTGAGACGCCGATGAGGATCTTCTCGTCAGCACGGATCATAGAATAATCGTTAATGGTCTTGCCGGTCTGCTTGATAAATCTCATCACCCAGGGCGGCATGTCCTCAAGAAGGTCCCTTACGTCCATTCAAGGCTCCTAAGGTCATCCACCGAAAGCTCACCAACATAGCCAGGGGTAAAGATCCTCACATAGCGCAGAGCCCTTGAAAGGTTCTTCTCGCCATTGGTGTCGAAGATGCCGCGAGCATAGGAGAACCTGCAAAGCTCCTGGCCCTTGGAGCCGGTGAGGATCAGGTTGCTCTCAAAGCTGATAGGCTCAGGGATGTCTATGATGACCTCAAAGCTGCTGAGCTTCTCGTAGCGAGGCTTAAGCCTCTCGTAGAGCTTCCTCTCGGCTTCAAGGCGTGAGGAGATAGGCAGGCACTGCTCATGCCAGGGGCACTCGCCAAATGGCTTTTCGTAGCGGCAGGCAAGAAGGCTGTTCTCGTTTACGCTCTGGATGAGGCTGAACGGGGCGTAGCTTATAAGGCTTGGCAGCCTGGCAAATCCTGCATCGTCCATGTTGAAGAGATCGGACTCTGTGATGATGCCCTCCTTGAGAGCAGACATCACAGCCTCCTTGATCATGGCCGTGGCGCAGCGCACGTTGCGGTTCCAGTAGACGTTGCGGTACATGAGGTACTTGGAGAAGAGAAGATGCTCGATGGAGCTCATGTTCACAGCCGGGATGGAGGGCTCGCCGCGTGTTATGCTCATGCGCGAGGTGATGTAGGATACATCCTGAAGCCCATAGGGCACGCCGCAGAAGAAGGCGTCGCGAGACAGGTAGTCAAGCTTGTCAGGATCCAGAGCGCCAGAGAGAAGCTTGCGAAGCACCTTGGCCTCTGGATTCTCTGTGGGCTCAGCATCATCGATGATTGTGCAGACCAGGGAAACCGTGCCGCCTGCTGCCATGATCAGGGAGCAAAGCTCCTTGTCATTGAGTATCTGGCGCGATCCAAGGGCCTCGTGAGTTATGGAGATGATGTCCTTAAGAGAGTGGGCGTATGGGAAATGGCCCAGGTCATGAAGCAAGGCGGCTATCAGGAAGGAGTAGACTCCTTCCTCTGTAAAATCATAGCTCTTGGACCTGAGAAGGGTGATCATGATCTGGCGGGCCACATGGTAGACGCCTAGGCTATGGTTGAACCTGGTATGCACAGCTCCAGGATATACAAGGTAGGTCGGGCCCAGCTGGCGGATGTTGTTGAGCTTAGAGAAGGCCTTTGCCTTGGTCAGGGCCAGAAGCTGAGGGGACAGGGCTATGTCGCCCCATAGGCTGTCGCGTATGGAGCAAGTGAAGTCACTTACTAATGAATCAAGAATAAGGCTGCTGTTCATAGGACCATCTTAATCGCTAATGAGCTTTTTTCCTAGATATCATTTGCCAAAGGTATCTAAATCGGATACCTTTGGCTTATGAAGAAATTTCGTCTAGTACTTGTTATGCTTCTTCTAATCACTTCAAGTCTCTTGGCCTTCTCAAGCCAGGACCTGGCCAATAATGCACAGGAGCCCTGCTTTCCAAGCCACAAGAGCCTAGGCCAGCTCTCCAGCGCTGAGGATGAGGCCAGCGCCCTCTTGACAAGAGCTTTGACAGAGACCTTTGATCTTCAATGGACAGAGAAATACCTGGACGAAGCCAGCCGCAAGGCCCTATGCCTGGCCTGGTCAGAGACTCTTGCCATCTTGCTGCCACAGGAGGGCTTTGTTCTATCCAGGCCCATAAAGCAGAACGAAGCCTATGTGATAACAGCACTTCTTAGCGACGGAACCAAGCTTGACTTCGTGATTTCAGGCAAGATCCTGGCCCTGCGAAGTTAAGAAATTGACAGCAAAAGCTCTATTTGGGCTTGCATAAAAAACGAAATTCCTGTAGATTCTCATTTGCTTGGCGGCGTAGCTCAGTTGGTAGAGCAACCGGCTCATATCCGGTAGGTCAGGGGATCATGGCCCTTCGCCGCTATGAGAAAAAATAAAAACCCATTTCTAGGCCTCTAGAAGTGGGTTTTTGCTTATTGCCATGAAGCAACTTCTCCTTGTACGCAAGTCCATATCTATTTATGCAAGATAGATATTGCAGCAAAGCAGGATAACAGCCATACAAGCATTGCAACCGCTGATTTTGCAAGTGTCCACAGGAGCATTTACCCTACAATGACAATGCATCCTCATAAGCCAAGTATTGCCAGAAGATTTCATTCATCCCAATGAATTCCTCCAATGCTCTTTTCAGCATCCCTGATTCTATCCCTTCTTCGGTGTAGTAAATATCATAGTCAAGGGCGAAGGCGCAGACATCATAGTAATAATAAGCTCGGGCAAATGCCATTTCCGAATTCCAGGCGTTGCAGATTCGCAAGGCAAGGTCTTCAGTGACACCATCCGCGGCAACATATGCTGCATAGAGCCAGATCTGATAGTATTCTGCCTCTATGGTAACATAAAGATCGCTGTTGCTGGCAAGTATCAGAAGATTGTTGTCATCAATGACATAGGTGTCATAATTGAGCAAAAGCTCTTCTTCCAGCTTTTCAGCTGTCAAGTCTGCTACTGGAATCACTGCAGCAAAAGCTCCTGCTATTGCAATAGACAGAAGCAAACAAAGAGAAAAGGTTTTTTTCATTTATTCTTTCCTTGAACTTTAGCAGTCCATCTAAAATATAAAGCATCGAAGATGAAAAATTGTTACTAAAATATCGCAAATATTTCAATTTTATGAGCAGCTGGATGCATTTAGGGTTCTGTGGAAGCAGCTTATGCAATTCAGCTCTTAAAGAGCATTTATGCATAATTGCAGATAATGCTGCTCTTCATTAATATCACAGGCTTAACAAGTGAAAAAGGCCATTGTCTTGGCTTGCTTTTTTCAGCTGATGGGCCTTTGCTGCAATGCTAGGAAAATTAAACTCTGAAAGGGCTGAATAGCCCAAGGGCGCTTAGAATAATGCTTCCAGTTTCAGTTGATAAAACCAATGATGAAACCCATTTCTAGGCCCTGGAAGTGGGTTTTCTGTTTCATTTTGCCTATTGATTTTTTCCATCTCCAAAGACAGCTGTGCAACTTGTCCTTGAATCAATTACGAGCTGTCAATCAGCCATTTGCGTGAAGCACAGGACCATAAGGCGTGATCCAATGGTCAGCAAGGCGCTGTCATCAAGCAAGTCGTCAAGACGCCTGAGAATCATCCTTCTCCTTGAGAGCTTTATGCAGCTCAATGGAGCTGAAAGCATGTCCAAGGTGAACAACAGCATCATCTCTGACTTTCTGGTCAGTGGCCTGGTGTACAAGAGCATATGGGCAGTGCTTAAGGCCTTCGTGAACCATGAATCCCCAGAAAGGAATCTCAATCGACGCCTTCTTCGTGTTTCCAGGCAGCCTAGGAGGCAAAGGAAGGGTTCTGCCGGCTTTCCATCCTTGAAGCATGCGACAGGAAACTGCACAGGCCAAGATGGACTTCGCAATCCTGGCCCTTGCCTCCAAGACCGGTCCCAGGGGAATCGATGTGCGCAGCCTCAGGCTGGATTGTCTCGACTCCACAAGCAGGACTCTCACCCTTGAGCAGCACAAGACGAAAGTGACCATCGGAAAACGGGATGCGGGTATATAACGCTTTTTCCCGTTTGGGATGGGAAAGGAGATAACGCTTCCTGGATTCAGGGCTTTCCCTGGTGGGAACTGCCTTCCATTGTGCCATTTTTCTATCAG
>JAQVSP010000085.1 GCA_028700425.1 Sphaerochaetaceae bacterium
GTGTCGTCATATTGCTTAGTCTGTGATGTCATACACAGAAGTATAGCAGATTTGAAACCTAATTTAAAGGGCATGCTCAGTGACAATCCTACCATGGATTGTGAGCAGGCAATGTGAACTCAACATCTGGTTGTATACTATTGCCTGTGTAGCTTTAAGCTTGCAGCCTTGAATATATTCCTAGGAGGCATGGAGAGCCTCTTGCTCCAGTTGGCGGTTGCACTTATGCCATTCTTTGTCTATAATTTACCCCTGGAACTGTGGGGGACTCGTGAAAAAGAGAATTTGTGCTTGTGTATTGTGCCTAGTTTTTTTGGCCTGTGCATATGCAACAGATGCAAGCCTGACTGTCTACGAAAAGGAGACAGTCTACCTGACTCCTCGACTTGGAGTGAGACTCGGCCTGGAGAATGGGCCTAGCATACTGGAGGTGGACTGCTACAACAAGGCCTTGCAGGTTGGCCTAACGGCAACGAGGAAGGCTAGCTTCTCTACCAGCCTTCAGTTCCACTTTTCAAGCCTCGGCCACTGCTTCAATACAACTCTTCGCTTTGGCTTCTTCAGAGAAGGCAATGGTGGATTCTCCCTTATGTGCTTGGCAGGCCCTGGAGTCTTCACCCAGAGCATAGACGGCCATCTTATAGTCAACCTCAGCCTTTGCTACGAGCTGGCTCTTGCCTATGAGATTGAAGACATAGCGAGCCTTGAGCTTTACTGCAAGACCAACAGCAACATCTGCTATGACAGCCAGTTCTCCTGGTATCCTGGGCTGAAGGCCAGTCTTCTTTTCGATGGATTCTCCTTCACCCTGGAAGGGTATTTGAAAAGCAACTCCTTCTTCCGGCCTCCAGTGAGCATTACGGAGGCCTATGTAGGCCTTGGGGCAAGGGTGAGCCTATGAGAAGACTGCCTTTGCTTCTGTGCTTTATTCTTCTTCTCTCTTGCAGCCTTCAGGTCCAGGACTTCAGCGGAAGCTTCAGTGTTCCTCCTCAGAGCCCGCAGACTTCAAGTCTCAGGCTTTTGGTGCTAACCGACCTGCACATAGGCAAGGAGGGCATAGAGGATGCAAGGGAGGATTTTCTTGCTTGGCTTGAGACCTCAAATGCCAGCTATGACCAGATCCTGGTCCTTGGAGACCTTACCCAGTGCGGGCTTCAGTATCAGATGGACAGTGCCAAGGCCTTCCTGGACGAGGCCTCTAGGATAGCAGGATGCCCTTATGTGGCCTTGATCGGCAACCACGATATCAGAAACGGGGGAAGAAGGCGCTTTGAGAGCCTTTTTGGCCAGAACACCTACTACACCTTCGCCTTGGGAGGCTATTCCTTCTATGTCCTGGATACGGCAAGCCGCCTGGTGGGCCTGCAGCAGCTGCAAAGCCTGAAGGACACGATAGCCAACGACAGCAACAGGAAGATAGCCCTGACCCACATGCCCATATACTGCGGCATCGATTGCATAGAGGCGAGCCTTTGCGACCCCTATGAACGCTATGAGCTGGTCAGGGCCATGGAGGGCTTTGATCTCTACCTCTGTGGGCACGCACATTATGGAACCTCCCATCATTATGACAGTTCCTTCAGCGAGCTCACCTTTCCAACTTTCTGCGGCATCGACAGGATCTTTGAATCCCAAGTGAAGTGGAATGAACTAATACTGGACTCATCCTGTAATCAAGCCATATGGAAATGCTTCTCTATAACCAAGGATGGGAGCATAAATGTTGAGGAAATTGAAAGATTTTTTCTATCTGATTGAGCAAATAAGCAATTGATAAAGATTTTGCTATAAAAATCGTAAATATCTACAAGACATTTTTTTATTTCAGTCATTGACAAACCTAAATAGCGGGTTTACGCTTGAAATATCATAGAACATGGAGGTTCATATGTACAAAGTTGATGATTTCATGGCAGAGCTCGAGAAAAAAAATCCCGCTCAGCCAGAGTTCATTCAGGCTACAAGAGAAGTTATCGAATCTATAATTGATGTAGTTAACTCAAATCCAGTATATCTGAAGAATAAAATACTTGAGAGGATCACAGAGCCTGATCGCATCTTCACCTTCAAGGTTGAATGGGAGGATGACAATGGAGAGATCCAGGTCAATCGCGGATACAGGATTCAGTTCAACAATGCCATTGGACCTTACAAGGGCGGCCTGCGCTTCCATCCAAGCGTAACGCTGGGCTCTCTCAAGTTTCTGGGCTTTGAGCAGACCTTCAAGAACAGCCTCACCACTCTCCCGATGGGCGGAGCCAAGGGCGGCAGCGATTTCAATCCAAAGGGACGCAGCAATTCTGAGATCCTAAGGTTCTGCAGATCTTTCATGACTGAGCTTCAGAAGTATATCGGACCTGATACAGATGTTCCTGCTGGAGACATCGGAGTCGGTGCAAGGGAGATTGGCTTCCTTTATGGCCAGTACAAGAGAATCCACGACGAGAACACTGGAGTCCTCACTGGAAAGGGACGCAACTGGGGCGGAAGCCGTGTAAGGCCAGAGGCCACAGGCTTTGGAACAATGTACTTCGCCAATGAGGTGCTCAAGGCTCATAACGACACCTTCGATGGCAAGAGAGTTGCAATCTCCGGCTTTGGCAACGTGGCATGGGGCGCTGTGATGAAGGCTTCCCAGCTTGGTGCAAAGGTTGTTACAATATCCGGTCCTGATGGATACATCTATGATGAGAACGGAATCAGTACTCAGGAGAAGTGGGACTTCATGCTCGCTCTCAGATCCTCCAATAATGATGTCGTAGAGCCATACGCAGCAAAGTTCGGCGCTAAGTTTGTGGCAAAGAAGAAGCCTTGGGAAGTTCCTGTCGACATGGCTTTCCCCTGCGCAATCCAGAACGAGCTTGGACTTGAGGATGCAAAGACACTTGCTGCCAATGGTGTCAAGTATGTCATCGAGACCAGCAACATGGGCTGCACAGCCGAGGCTGCATCATACTTTATCGAAAAGCGCATCCCATTCGGTCCTGGCAAGGCAGCCAATGCCGGCGGAGTCGCAGTCAGCGGCCTTGAGATGAGCCAGAACTCCATGAAGTACAGCTGGTCAGCTGAGGAAGTGGACCAGAAGCTCCATGAGATCATGAAGAACATTCACGAGGCATGCGTCGCCGAGGGCAGAGAGACTGATGGCTACATCAACTACGTCAAGGGCGCCAACATCGCAGGCTTCAAGAAGGTCGCCAATTCAATGATAGACCTAGGATACTAGTCCTGCTTGCAAGCAATGCTGGAGGGAACCTCGAAAGGGTTCCCTCTTATTTTCATTTCACAATCACGCTTACATCAACTACGCTGCAAAAAGGCTCAAGATGCTTGAACTTGCGCACTAAGAGAGGCTTCTTGCTTCTCCATTGCCGACCCTCAAGCGTTATCAGGCTCTTCAATGCCTCAGGCTTTATGCCCCAGAAAATTGATGAAAGCAGGCTCTCCTCCCAGCCAGCTTCCTTAGGACCATCACTGGATTGGTACTTCAGGATTATCATTCTGGCTGCCTCCAGCGCTGATCCTGCATCAGTGGCTGACCTGAAAAGCGTCACACAATGCTCATCCTCGACAATAGTGTATCCATCGCCCTTGTATTCTTTCTCTTCCATACTAGGATAAAGGCAGGAAAATCGGAAAAGGCTCAAGCTGGCTTGAAGAAGATTAGCTGTCGCTGTATTAAAAACAGTTGCGCAAAATCAGATATGTTTTTTACTGTTAGCTGAGTGCAATTTAAGAAACGCAAGCTTGAAAAAAGGCATATATGTCTTTTTATATTAAACACTTCCACTTTTCATTTGTTTTAATCGACAATGGCCACTGAAAGTTGGGAACATAAAATTACATGAAAATTTTATTGCAGTTAAATGTAACTGTGATAAACTAGAAAGGCACTATTATCGTGCGAGGAGAAAAAGGTATGAAAAAAATGGTTATCACGATGCTGATTATCGCGGTTGCTTGCGTAGGTTTGTTCGCGCAGGCCGAGGTTGAAACAGCAAACGTAGTTCTCAACAAGGACAAGCCGCTGGTGTTCTTTAATAGACAGCCATCCGACCCAGTATCAGGTTCTATTGACATGGAAAGCATGAACTGGAATAGCAAGACCTACTATGTAGGTTTTGATGCTGCTGGCGGCGGAGCTGTACAGGGCAAGCTCATTGTTGACTATCTTGCCAATTGTACAGCAGCACTTGACAGGAACGGAGATGGAACTATCGGCTATGTTCTCTGCATCGGAGACGTAGGACACAACGATTCCAAAGCCAGGACGGAGGGAATCAGAAAAGCCCTTGGAACATGGAACGGATCAACCGACCCAGGAGTATCCAAAGTTGGAGCTGTCAACGTAGGCGGAAAAACCTATAAGGTAGTTGAACTAGAAGGTAAGGCCATGACCGGAACGGATGGATCCACTTGGAACGCCAACGCTGCAACCGAAGCAATGGGCGGTTGGGCTACAAAGCTTGGCAACCAGATTGATCTTGTTGTATCAAACAACGATGGAATGGCTATGGGATGCCTACAGGCTTCCAACTACCCCGCTGGCGTACCTATCTTCGGATACGATGCTAACGCAGATGCCATTGAGGCCATTGGCGCAGGCAAGCTCTCTGGAACAGTTTCCCAGAACGTAGACGCTCAGGCTACAGCCACTCTTCAGGTTCTTAGAAATCTCCTTGATGGACTTACTGGAGCCGATGTATACAAGAAGGGAATCTCTGAAGCCGATGCCTACGGTAACAAGATTACTCCTCCGATGGAATACAGAGCTGAGACCAAGGCTCTCCTTGCCCAGAACTCAGGCGTAAATGCTGACAACTGGAAGGAATACACCGCTGGTACCAGAGATGCTGGAATCAAGCAGTCAACAGCTCCCAAGAAGAAAGTTCTCCTGACCATCTACAATGCATCGGACAACTTCCTTTCTTCAAGCTACCTGCCTGCCCTTTACTACTATGCTCCTCTGTTGAACATAGATCTAATCGTCGTACAGGGTGATGGACAGAACGAGTCTAGCTGCATTGATAAATTCACCAACCTGAACAGCTTTGACGGATATGCCATCAACATGGTTAAAACCAACTCCGGAAGAGATTATACGGACAAGCTTAAGTACTAAGCCTTATTCGGCTTTTTAAGTCTGGCATGCGGGCGCTATTGCACCCGCATGCATTATATGCAAGGAAGGCTTATGGACGAAATAGTACTGGAAATTAAGAACCTTTCTAAATCCTTTGGTAAAAACAAAGTCCTTGATGGTATCGACCTATCTGTTAAGAAGGGTACCGTAATGGGCTTGATGGGTGAAAACGGAGCTGGCAAATCAACCATGATGAAATGCCTTTTCGGGATTTACTCCAAGGATGAAGGTCAAATGAAACTTAATGACCGCCCAATTGATTTTAAAGACCCCAAGAATGCGTTGGAAAACGGTGTGGCCATGGTTCATCAGGAATTGAACCAGTGTCTTGACCGCACAGTAGTTGACAACTTGTTTCTAGGTAGATATCCGACCCGATTCGGCATCATTGATGAAACGAAGATGCTAAAGGAAAGCGTTAATCTTTTCTCTTCGCTAAAAATGAGTGTAAACCCCAAGACGGTGATGAGAAAAATGTCGGTCTCCCAGCGCCAAATGGTTGAAATAGCGAAAGCCGTATCTTATGACGCTAAGCTGATTGTCTTGGATGAACCCACTTCATCTCTAACTGAGCGTGAGATTAATAAACTTTTCTCAATAGTCAGCGACTTGAAAAGCAAGGGGGTATCGTTCATCTACATCTCACACAAAATGGATGAAGTCTTCCAGATCTGCGATGAAGTGGCTGTCCTCAGGGATGGCAAGATGATTTTAAAAAAAACAGTCAAGGATACCAACATGAACGAGCTAATCTCAGCCATGGTGGGACGAACGCTTGATAAGCGCTTTCCTGACGTTGACAATACACCCGGTAAGGAATACCTAACGGTGAACAACCTTACCACCAAGTACGCCCCAATTCTGGATCACGTATCTTTTACTGTTCGTAAAGGCGAGATATTCGGTCTGTATGGCCTAGTTGGTTCTGGAAGAAGCAAACTTCTTGGCGCGCTTTTTGGAATACGAACCATCGCATCGGGAGAGATTATTCTTGATGGCAAGAAACTGCACTTTACCAACAGCAAGCAGGCTATGGACTGGAACTTCGCCTTGATAACCGAGGAACGCAAGTTTGATGGAATGTTCAGTAAAGACACCATCCAGTTCAATACGACAATAACTAATCTCGAGCAATATAAACAGTTTAGTGTTCTGTCTAACAGAAAACTTCTTGAAGCTGCTAGCCGTCAAATCAAGCAGATGAGGACCAAGTGCAGTTCCGCCGAAGAGAAGATTAGTTCTCTGAGTGGTGGAAACCAACAAAAGGTTATCTTAGGCAAGTGGATGGAACGGGAACCTGACATCTTCCTGATGGACGAACCCACCAGGGGCATTGATGTCGGAGCCAAGTATGAAATTTATCAGCTAATTATCAAGATGGCCAAGGAAGGCAAGACAATTATCGTCGTCTCAAGCGAAATGCCTGAGATATTGGGAATCACTAATCGCATAGCTGTCATGTCTAACCACAAGCTGGCAGGAATAGTGAATACCAAGGAGACGAATCAGGAAGAGCTTCTTAAGCTTTCGGCCAAATATCTATAAAGGGAGTTAACATGGCGAACATGAATGAAAATAAACTAGAAGGAATGCCTTTTTCGGTGAATGAAGACCCGAAAGTCAAAGAATACAGTGCAAGACTTGCAGAACTCCGTAAGAACGGAGCGACCCGCATGTCAGAAATCTCCGAAAGCATAGCCAAAACAAAACGAAACAAGCTTCTGGAGTCTAAAGCCAAGGCTGAGGCCATTGCCAGCTTTAAGGCGGAAATGGCTATAGCAAAGTCGAAAGCAAAGGAGAAGGAAAACGAGATACGCTCTCTATCCAAGGAGGCGGTAGGCTATGTCAACACCACTTCCGCAGTTTATGAGAAGGCTGTAAAAGAGGATGAGTTGGAAGTCATTTCCAAAGCAAAGGCCGAATGTAAACGCGAAATTGAGCAGATTAAGGCTGATTTGGAAAAACAGCTGGTCGCTATCAAGGAGCGCTTCTCGAAAGATAATGGCAAAACAAATAAAGTCATGATGGAGACAGAGCTAAATACAGCTAAATATGAGGCCAACTCGGCAATATATGACGCTAAGAGCCGCTGCCAGACCATCATTGACAGATCTCGAGCTGCTATCGTCCAGGCCTATGTAGACCGGGTTCTCAAGAATCGCAGCCTACGTGGAGGAAAGACTGACTTATTTGAAAACAATAGGATGAAATTTGAAAACTACAAAGCCAACTTCAAGCTTTCCAAGTTCCTCCTTAACAATGGACTCTACATAGCAATCATCATCTTCTTTATAGTCTGCATAATCATTGCTCCAATATCGGGAAATGGAAATCTTTTCTCCATCCCCAATCTCCTTACAATCCTAGAGCAATCTTCAACCAGAATGTTCTACGCGCTCGGCGTGGCAGGTCTTATTCTCCTTGCTGGAACGGATTTGAGTGTTGGACGAATGGTAGCTCTGGGAGCCGTTATCACCGGCCTCATACTTCATCCAGGCAAAAACATCGTCACCTTCTTCAAAATGGGTCCATGGAACTTTACCACTCTGCCAATGGGCTTGAGGGTTACAATGGCTTTAGCTTTCTCTATAGCTTTATGTGTCCTTTTCAGCACTTTTGCTGGAGTATTCACTGCAAGGCTTAAGATACACCCCTTTATTTCTACTCTTGCCACTCAGCTTATCATTTATGGTCTTTTATTCTTTGGAACCAACGGAACACCGGTAGGATCCATCGATAGCAAGATTAAGGACCTCATAGGAGGACGATGGATGCTGGGAATTGTCAATGGACAGATGCTTACTTTCCCCAAATTGATTCTTCCAGCCGTTTTTGCCATCATCGTCGCTTGGTTCATTTGGAATAAAACAACGTTTGGCAAGAATATGTATGCCGTAGGAGGCAACTCAGAAGCGGCCAGCGTCAGCGGCATTAATGTATTCAAGACCACCTTGGGCGTTTTCATCATGGCTGGAATCTTTTATGGCTGTGGATCCTTTTTAGAGGCCTTTAAAGCTAATGCTAGCGCCGGTACTGGCCAAGGATACGAACTTGATGCTATAGCAGCTTGCGTAGTGGGAGGTATCTCTTTTAATGGCGGAATTGGTAAGATTGGTGGGGCGGTCATCGGTGTTATTATCTTCACCGGCCTCACATACTGCTTGACCTTCCTGGGTATAGATACCAACCTGCAGTTCGTGTTCAAAGGATTCATCATCATCGCTGCTGTTGCGCTGGATAGCGTAAAATACCTAAAGAGCAAATAAGGAAATGGAGCCGCTATAATTTGTAGCGGCTTAGACTTCTAATCATCTACAACAACACCTGCAACGGAAAGTACATGTATGCAATCGAAGGCGTCTTTACAACAGGAGGAATAGGAATAGTCCCTGGAGTCCTGGTTGGGGTGCTGGTGTTCGAGCTTCTGAAGATCGTTCTTCAGTTCCTGGGCGTTAACTCATACTACAACTACGTTGTGCAGGGCGTTGTAATCGTCGTGGCAGCAGCACTGGGTATACGCAAGTACATCTCCAAGAAACAAGCATTATGAAGGCCCTTGAAAGGGCCTTTTCCATGTCG
>JAQVSP010000086.1 GCA_028700425.1 Sphaerochaetaceae bacterium
GTCAATGAGATACGTCCAGGAGTCATCAAAAGCGACATGACCTTTACTGTTGAAGCCAAATACAGTAAGCTCATAGCAGAAGGCGCCTTTCCAATAGCTCGATGGGGCGAAGGCGAGGATGTTGCATCTGCAGTCTTTGCTTTTTCTAGCGATGATTTCCTGTATACTACCGGCAACTACATTGACGTTGATGGTGGCTTCCACATAAAGAGGCTCTAATGAAGGTACTAAGCTCCTATAAAGGCTTGCCAGTCTTGCAGTCCAAGGTTGTTGTACTTGGAACAGGTGCTGCCGGGCTTAATGCAGCAGATCTGCTTTGCCAGCAGGGCATAAGGGACCTGGTCATAATCACCGAGTCTCTGATGGCTGGAACAAGCAGGAATACAGGCTCTGATAAGCAGACATATTACAAGCTTTCTCTTGCCGGCAGCGACAGCGACAGCGTCAGAAGCATGGCAGAGGATCTTTTCAATGGACGCTGTGTCGATGGCGATATTGCCTTGGCTGAAGCTGCATCATCAGCCCCTAGCTTCATCAGGCTTGCTCAGCTGGGAGTGCCTTTCCCTGTGAATCGCTATGGAGAGTACATCGGCTACAAGACGGACCATGACAATCATAGAAGAGCCACAAGCGCAGGGCCTTATACATCTCGCTATATGACAGAGCGACTTGAGGATAGTGTTAAGTCCAAGGGCATTGAGATCCTCGATGGCAAGCAGGCAGTCAGAATACTGGTGCTCGAAGGGAAGGCGAGAGGCTTGGTGCTGATAGACCGCAAGACAGCAGAGCTTTCAATAATGCTGTGCTCCTTCATTGTTCTTGCCACAGGCGGACCTGCAGGCATCTATGAGATGAGCGTCTATCCTAAGAGCCAGTTCGGCTCAAATGGGCTTGCTTTCGAGGCTGGATGCTTGGGCAGGAACCTTACAGAATGGCAGTATGGACTTGCCTCGCTTAATCCAAGATGGAATGTCTCTGGTTCCTACATGCAGGTTCTCCCTCGCTTTGTGTCAATTGATGAAGAAGGAAAGGAGCACGAGTTCCTGCTTGAATACCAAGGCCTTGACTATGGCCAGATGCTTCTCAGGACTTTCCTCAAGGGCTATCAATGGCCCTTTGATGTGCGAAAGGTTCAGCATGGCTCATCAATCATTGACATCTTGTGCTATCTTGAAAGCGAGAAGGGGAGAAGAGTTTATCTGGATTTCATGCACAACCCAGGCTTAAGGGACATTGACTTCAATGCTCTTGCCGAGGAAGCCAAGCTCTATCTTCAAAACGCTGATGCAACTATGCAGACGCCGGTTCAACGGCTTATAAAGCTAAATTCTCTTGCTTATGATTTCTACCATGAGAAGGGAATAGACCTAGCAAAGCAGATGCTGGAGATAGGTCTTTGCGCCCAGCACAACAACGGCGGCCTAGCCATTGACTGCTGGTGGCAGTCAAGCGTAGAGGGCATCTTTCCAGTTGGAGAATGTGCTGCAAGCCATGGAGTCTATAGACCAGGTGGAAGCGCATTGAATGCAGGCCAATGCGGATCTGCCAGAGCAGCTCGCTTCATTGCCAGCCAGGCATCTAAGGCAAGAATCTTGGGTCTTGATGGCTTGGAAGCGCAGGTTGACCATATGATCAGCCTGCAGGCAAATGCCTTGAATGGTACAATCAATCTTGAGGGTGTCTATCATAAAGTGCGCTTGATGATGAGCCTATATGGCGGTCCCATAAGAAGCAGGCCTATGCTTGAAAAGACGCTTTCATCAATAAGAGAGGCCTATCAGAAGTTTGATGATGTCTATTCAGGATCAATAAGCCAAGTCTGGAAGCTGTTTGAGCTTAGAAACGCATTAATAACCCAGATAGTCTACCTGGAAGCGATGATTGACTATATCAACCATAATGGAGCAAGCAGAGGAAGCGCACTGTACACAGATGGAAAAGGCCTAATCCACTCTGAAGGCCTTGATGAGCGCTTTACATATTCCCTTGAGGATGAGACAGAGCCATCGTTGATTCAAGAGGTTCAGGTTGAGAGGCAAAACCTAATATTTACAAGAAGAGAGCCAAGGCCAATACCCAAGGAAGATGATTTCTTTGAGAATGTGTGGACACGCTATCGCAAGGATGGTTGCATCTGGTAGGCGCATGAATTTGATTGCGAGAGGTCTGGCGATGGAAAGTTTTCAGCCTTTCAAATTCTTGAAGGTTTTTCTTGACAGATTAGAGTTTCCATTTTAACCTGTAGGTGATGCAAACGTTTGAATTGGTATGAAGTAAGTTTTCAACATAATGCAAACGTTTGCAAGAGGAGCAAATGGCTACCATAAAAGATATCGCAAGATTGGCGAATGTTAATATAGCAACTGTTTCAAGAGCGTTCAATCGCAAGGAAATGGTAGCTCCTGAAGCTTATAATCGCATTATGAAGATTGCAAAGGAGCTAGGGTATAACCCCAACCCGTTGGCACAAGGCCTTAAGGGCAAGAAAATGAAGATGGTTGGGGTGCTGGTTCCAGAGATCGACCATTCAATATTTGCAGGCATCATAAAAGGCATTGGGAACACAGCCAGAAGAAAAGGCTACTCTGTGATAGTTTGCAATACAGGTGATGATCCTGAGGAAGAGAAGAGATTTGTGGAAAAACTTACCAATAAGATTGTTGATGGCATTATCTGCTCTGCAGCTCTGCCAGACTCTCCATATTGGGAAGATCTGAGCAACTCAGGAATTCCTTTGGTGCTTGCTGTAAGACAAGGGACCAAGAAGGTGGACTCCGTTGCGGCTGACTACATTCGAACCTGCTATGATGCTACAAGCATTCTTCTTTCACGAGGCTGCAAGTCAGTTTATTTCATAAATGGGCCGTTGACAGTAAAGCCTTACGCTCAAAGAAATGTGGGTTTCGTTAAGGCTATGAGGGAGAAGGGGTTCAGCGATGCTGAGCTAAGGGCTTTCAACCTGAAGGACAGCACATATTCATACAGCCTAGAGTGCATTGAGAGCTTGATTGCTCAAGGAAAAGCCTTTGATGGGCTTGTAATCGCATCTGATGCCCAGACCATGGCTGCATTAAGGTGCCTCAAGCAGCATGGTCTCAGGGTGCCTGAAGATGTGAAGATCATTGATTGTGGCGGCCATGGAATAGTAGGAATGCTGGAGACAGCAGTGTCTGTGGTTGAAGTTCCAGGAGAAAAGATTGGAGAAGCTTCCATGGAGCGTGTGATAGAGCTGATTGAAAGCAAGGACAAGCTAGACCCAAAGACGATTCTTGTGGAGTCAGAGCTCATACTTAGAGAGTCAACGTAAAATCACGTTATCAATAATAGAAAATTTTCAATAATAGAAAAGAGGAGTAAAGAAGATGAAGAACACAAGTTACAAGACAATCTTCCCAGCCATCTGCGTTCCTATGAATGCAGACTATAGCATCAATGAGCCAGAACTGCGCAAGTATGTACGCTGGCTGGCAAGCTTTGATGAGATTGGTGGCCTGGTGTGCAACGGCCATACTGGAGAGATCACTGGGCTTTCAAGAGCGGAGAGAGCAAGAGTCACAAGAATAGTTGCAGAGGAAGTAGGTGACAAGGTGCTGATAATCTCTGGAATCAACTGCGAGAATACCATTGAGACAATCGAAATGGTCGCAGAGGCAAAGCAAGCAGGAGCTGATGGCATCCTTCTTATGCCTCCCCACATGTGGCTTCGCTTTGGCATGAACCCAGCTGCTCCTCTTCAGTATGTAAAGAGAGTTGCTGAGTCTACTGACCTGGGAATCATCATTCACCTATATCCATCAATGACAAAGGCTTTCTATCCTGTAGAGACCTTGGTTGAGATGGCTAAGATTCCAAATGTGAAGGCCATCAAGATGGGAACAAGGAATACACCGCTGTATGAGAGAGACATTCGCATCCTGCGCGAGAAGGCTCCCCAGACAGCTTTGATCACCTGCCATGACGAGTCTCTTCTGACTTCGATGTTTCCTGGCGTAGATGGAGCTCTCATCGGATTCGGAGCTTGCATTCCTGAGCTCATCACTGAGGCTTGGAAGGCAATGAAGGCTGGAGATTTCTGGAAAATTCGTGAATATGATGCCCTTATCGCTCCAATGGCGGAAGCCATTTATGGAATAGGACAGCCTTCTGGAGAAGCTCACGCAAGAATGAAGGAAGCAATCTATCAGAGAGGACTCTTCTCTTCCCCAATAATGAGAGAGCCTGTGCTTCCGCTTTCCCAGGAAGAGAAGGACAAGGTCACCGCTGCTCTGAAGAAGAGCAAGGTCCCAATGGTCAGACTATAATAAAAAGGAGTTATAGATTATGAAGAAAAGCTTAGTGATTTTACTGGTGCTCGCTCTTGCCTTCTCTGCATTTGCACAAGGCGGAACAGAGCAGACAACTAAAACATGGCCCAAGTATCTTGCAATCGGCACAGCTGCTGCAGGAGGCGCGTATTATCCTGTAGGCATCTCAATTGCAGAAGTGATCAACAACACCCTGGGAATCGAGACATCAGCCCAGGTCACTGGCGGAGCTGTTGAGAACAACACCTTGATACAGGATGGAACCCTTGATCTTGCTATCACAATGAGTGCAACTGTGTATGCAGCTGTCATGGGACAGAGTCCATACACCCAGCCCTTGAATAATGTGAAGGCAGTTTTCAATGGGATCTCTGAAGGCATATTCCACGTTGTGACACTGAAGAAGACTGGCATCACCAAGATGACAGACCTCATCGGAAAGAACGTTGTGATGGGACCTGCAGGCGGCGGAGCCATCAATATGGCAGCAGCTGTCTGGGCTGAGTATGGATTCAGCCTTGCAGATGTCAAGCCGACCTATGTCTCCTACAGCGACGGAGTATCCGCACTTAAGGATGGAAAGGTTGATGCAGTTCTCGTGCAGTCAGCTGCGCCAGCCTCTGCTGTTCAGGAGCTTTGTGCAACCAAGGCAAGCGATGTTGTAATAGTGCCGGTTGACAAGGCCGTTGCCGAGAAAATAGTGGCAAAGAGCCCTTACTATGCTTACAAGACGCTTCCAAAGAGTGTCTATGGCGTATCCGAGGATGCTCTTGTCATCTACCAGACCAACTTGATTGTATGTCGTGCAGACCTTGATGAAGACCTGGTTTACCAGATTACAAAGTGCTGTGTTGAGAATGCTGCGAAGATTGCAGGTTCTAATCCTTCAGCAAAGAACTTCTCCAGGGAAGTCGCTGCAATAAACATGCCGATTGAGCTTCATCCAGGTGCTTTGAAATACTACAAAGAGGCAGGATTACTTTAAATGAAGATTGATGTTAGAAAGCTGATCGAGAAGAATCTTGTTTCGATCATTTACATTGCCACATCGTTGATCTATCTGTACTTTGCCGCTTTTGGCATATCCTCAGACATGACCAACAGGGCATTGCTTATCTCCTTGCTTTGCCCAACGGTGCTTCTGACCAAGCACCTCAAGCTGAAGGGCAAGGAAGTCAAGCCATTGATAATACTGGATTATCTGATTGCATTGGCTTTCTTGGCATCAGGCATTTATATCATGGTCGTCTTCCCAGTAAGAATCCTTAAGGTAGGAGCTACTCCTGTCATGGATATTGTCATGGGAGCGATCATGGTAGTGTGTGTCCTTGAAGTCACACGAAGAACTACAGGCAAGTTCATGTCGATTCTTTCGATATGCTTCATAATCTACGCTTTCATTGGGCCGATTATGCCAGGCATGCTTGGCCATAGGGGAGAGACATTCAAGCGTCTTATGACATTCATGTATGTCTCCACTGAGGGTGTGTTTGGAGTGCCTGCCGGCATTGCTGCCACATATATAATGGCCTTTGTGATCTTTGGTGCTTTTCTTGAGGAGTTTGGAACAGGCCAATGGTTTGTTGACTTTGCATATTCAACAACTGGCAGGTTTCGCGGCGGCCCAGCTAAGACTGCAGTCATAGCCAGTGCATTGATGGGTATGATATCAGGCTCATCTGCAGCAAATGTTGTGACAACAGGAACCTTCACCATCCCATTGATGAAGCGAACCGGCTACAAGGGCCATGAGGCTGGAGCTGTTGAGGCTGTAGCTTCGACTGGAGGAATGTTCACGCCTCCTATCATGGGAGCAGGAGCCTTTATCATGGCTGAGTATGTAGGCATCAGCTACGGCAAGGTTGCCCTAGCAGCTACTTTCCCAGCCTTCCTGTACTTTGTATCTATCCTTCTTGCAGTGGATGCTCTTGCTGTGAAGCATAATCTCAAAGGTCTTCCTGCAACTGAGCTCCCCTCAATAGGCAAGATCATGAAGGAGCGTGGCTTGCTTGCTCTGCCGATATTTGTCTTGATTGGATTGATCATATATGGCTTCTCTCCGATGAAAAGTGCAGTCTACTCACTGCTAAGTGTCTTGGTTGTAGCAAGCTTCAATAAAGAAACAAGACCGAATCTGAAAAAAATACTGAATGCTCTTGAGAATGGATCTAAATCCATCGCTTCCATCATCTGCACCTGTGCATGCGCTGGAATCATAGTTGGGGTCCTGTCCATAACAGGTCTTGGAGCAAAGCTTTCATACACCATGATAAGCATCGCCCATGGCAACATCTATCTTGGAGCCTTGATTACAGCCCTGATAACCATACTGCTGGGGTGCGGCATGCCTGCAGCTGCAGTATATGTCGTGCTGGCATCAATTCTTGCTCCATCATTGGTTGAGATGGGAGCCGAGCCGTTGGCAGCACACATGTTCATCTTCTTCTTCTCTTGCATCGGTACTATTACACCTCCTGTAGCCATTACATCCTACACGGCGGCAGCAATTGCTGAGGCTGATGCGACAAAGACTGGATGGACTGCATTCTTCATGGGAATCGTGGCATTCATCATTCCGTTCATTTTCCTTACTTCTCCAGCCTTGATCCTTATTGGCAACACAACAGATATAGTGATTGCCCTGATAACTGCCACTGTTGGAGTTTTCTGCCTGGTGGCTTGCATAGAGGGCTATCTGTTTATGAGCTTCAGGATTATTCCAAGAGTCCTGCTTGGCATCGCTGCCATTTGCACCTTGATTCCTGGCTTGGTAACTGACCTTATAGGAATTGGCTGCTTGATTGTAGCTGTGATCATCAACCTTGCCTTCAGGAGCAAGCCTCAAGGGATTGGGCAATGATCAAGGCTCTGGATGTCTTCAATCATTACTTGCCCCCAGCTTTCTATGACAGAATAAGCAAGCTGGGCGGCAGGGCTCATATGCTCAAGAGGGCAAGCATGATGCCTGCCATGAGCGACCTGGACTACAGGCTGAAGCTCATGGATGCATTTGAAGGCTACGCCCAGATTCCGTGCATAGTCAGCCCTAATGTTGAGATGGTTGTCCCTCCAGAGCATACAGCCCCTCTTGCTAGGTTTGCAAACGAGCAGTTCAAGAGTCTTTGCAATCGATATCCTGATAAGTTCCCTTCCTTTGTTGCAGTCCTTCCGCTAGACAGCATAGACAAGGCCATAAAGGAAGCTCAGTATGCTGTCAGTGAGCTAGGTGCAGCTGGAGTTCAGGTCTTTACCAATCATCAGGGCCATTGCATTGACAGCGCCGATTACATGGCCTTGTACGAAGAGCTAGATAAGCTGGACACCACCTTGTGGATTCATCCTATCCGCACTTTCAAGGAGCCTTATTACAAGGATGAGGAACTGGAAAAGTATGAGCTGTGGTGGACAATGATGTGGCCTATTGAGACCACGATGGCCGCTTCAAGGCTTGTTTACTCAGGCATTTTCCAGAGATGCCCTAATCTCCGGATCATCCTTCATCATGCAGGGGGCATGCTTCCAATGATGGGAGGCAGACTTGACAACGGGCTTCAACTTTATTCAACTCGTACAAGCCCGGAATTCCAGCATCTTGTTAAAAGCCCTGTTCAGGGCCTTGACCAGGGCAAGGAGTTCAGGAAGTTCTTTGCAGACAGTGCAACCTTTGGAAGCCAGGCTGCTATTGAATGCGGCATCTCGTTCTTCGGCCTTGACCACATGGTTTTCGCCTCAGACCTTCCTTTCGACCCTGAGGATGGGTTTGGTTATGTAAGGAGAACCCTAGCCAACATTAAGGCCTTGAATATGAGCGATGAGGAGAAGGATATGATTCTTTACAAGAATGCAGAGCGCCTTCTTAAGCTCAAGCTATCTTGATGCTTCATGGGACGGTCTTTAGAACAGCTTACAGCAATACTCATGTGCGGTGGCAGAAGCTCCCGCATGGGTATTGACAAGAGCCAGCTGCTAATTGGCGACCAAACCTTTGCACAGGTTCTGTGCAACCGCCTCGAAGGCTTCTCTGAAGTAATCATATCATCCAATGATGATGCTCTTGACTTTCTCAACAAGAAAATCATCAAGGATGAGAAACCTGGATGCGGACCGCTTGGCGGCATTCTTTCGAGTCTTAGGGCTTGCATTACCAGCTATGCTTTCGTTCTAGCCTGTGATATGCCTCGTTTTTCAGTTGATATCGTAGAGCATCTTT
>JAQVSP010000087.1 GCA_028700425.1 Sphaerochaetaceae bacterium
AGAAGCTCCTCGCCCTGGTACTTTATGGAGCCGGAGGCTATCTGGCCCACTCTCTTTGGCAGCAGCTGCAATATAGATAGGGCAAGCGTCGTCTTTCCAGCTCCGGTCTCACCCACAAGGCCAAGCTTCTCTCCTCTCTTGAGGCTGAGATTGAGGCCGTTGACTGCATATACTATTGCATCATCAGTGTTATACTGGACATGAAGGTCCTTGACCTCCAGCAAATATTCCGATTCTTTCTTTTTCTCTGTCATGGCTCTCTCCTAGTTCTTGGATTTTGGGTCGAAGGCATCACGCAGCCCATCGCCAATGAAGTTGACGCTCATGACAGTAAGCATGATGCAAATGCCGGGTATGACCCCTAGGTACGGGTAATACTGAATGTTCACCTTGTTCTCGGATATGATCGTGCCCCACTCTGGAGTCGGGGATGCCACACCCAGTCCAAGGTATCCCATGGAGGAGATGGACAGGATGACTGCACCCAGCGTCAAGGTCGCAGACACTACTATAGGACCTATGCCGTTGGGCAGTATATGCTTGAGTATGATGCGCAGCGAGCTTGAGCCAAGCACTTTGCAGCCTCTACATATTCCATGTTCCTTAGTGTAAGCACAGAGGACCTGACCATTCTGGCAAACCTTGCAATCTGGCCGATTGAAAGGGCTAGGACAAGCTTCCACACTCCATTTCCGAGGGCTGTGATGATTGCCATGGCCAGAAGGGCTGATGGCACGCTCATGAGCATGTCTACGATTCTCATCAGGAAGGTGTCGACCTTGCCGCCAAAGTATCCTGCAGCTCCGCCTATGATGGCTCCTGTAAAGAAGGCGATTCCGATTATGGCCAGTGAGCAGAACAGGGATATGCGTCCGCCATAGAGGATTCTTGCCAGAAGATCGCGTCCAAGCTCATCGGTTCCGAATATTCTTCCCTCGCCCGGTCCCTGAAGCTTGTTGACGATGTCCTGCTTGTAAACCATTGAATAGGGCCTGATCAGCGGAGCTGCCAGGATGAACAAGGTAACAGCCAGGAACATGAACACGCCTATCATGGCAAGCTTGTTCTTCCTGAACCTGAATAGGATCAGCTCTCCAGTGCTGTATTCGCTAAGGCTCTTTTTCTTTTTCTTCTTGAATAATGTCATAACTGGCCTCCTAGCTCGCCAGGTCGATTCTAGGATCGACAATGGCGCAAATCAGGTCGACAATCAGGTTGATGATTCCGACGATTATCGTGATGAAGATCACTGTACCCATGACAACAGGTACATCACGGCTCTTTACGGCGTTGATAAGCATGGTTCCAATGCCAGGGATGGCGAAGATGTTCTCTGTGACAACAGCTCCTCCAATCGTTCCAGCAAAGCTGATCCCTATCTGGGTCACAACTGGTATGAGGCTGTTTCTTATGCTGTGGTGGATGATGACATCGCGGTTGCTGGCTCCCTTGGCCCTGGCAGTGCGGATGTAGTCCATCTTGATGACATCGAGCATGCTGGTGCGGCTCATCCTTATCATTGAAGCCAGGGTGTTGGCTCCGAGGATGATCGGAGGAAGAATAAAGCTCTTCCAGCTTGCGATTCCCGAGACAGGCAGCCATCTTAGGGTAAGGCAGAAGAAGATCTGGCACATTGTGCCAAGCCAGAAGGCAGGCATCGAGAACAGCAGCATGACAACAAAGGTGCTGCCATAGTCCAGCAGGCTATATTGCTTGATGGCGGATGCAATGCCAAGGGGGATTCCGAGTCCTGTGGCGAAAACAAGAGCCAGGGCAGAAACAAGCAATGTATATGGCAAACGGTGGGAGAACTCCGACAGGACATCGAAATTGCCTGTCCAGGACTTGCCAAAGTCCAGCTTCAGGGCATCCACCATGTAATTAACATATCTTATGATAAGCGGCCTATCCAGGCCCATCTGATGGTTAAGCTCGGCAATCTGCTCAGGTGTAGCATCCTGGCCGAGAACCATTCGCGCCACATCTCCTGGCGCCAGGGAAAGTATAACAAAGAGAATGAATGTAACTGATAGTATTACAGGTACTAGCAGCACAAGTCTCTTAAGTGCGTATTTGAGCCAGTTCACTCCAGCCCTCCTTCGTGATGGTTTTAAAAAACAGGGCAGGTGCGCCATGCATCTGCCCTAGCGTTTCAAGTATCTAGACTACTTCCAGGACCAGAAGCGGAAGTTGTAGTAGCCAAGGCAGTGTGCCTGCACTCCATTGAGGTTCTCATTGAAGGCGACAGTGTTGATTCCGTTGTAAAGAGGAATGGTGTAAGCCTCGTCAAGAAGGATCTGTGCGATTGTTCCATAGAGATCGGTTCTTTCCTTTCCCTGCAGAGCGCGTCCCTTCTGAGCCATTGCATAGATCTCAGCAGCTCTTGGATACCAGACGGACTGGTCGAAGCGGCTTGGGGTGAACTGTGTTGCAATGGAGTCAGCATCGATAAGGGATGAAGCCTCATCAACCACTCTGGCGTCGAAGTTTCTCTTCTTGCCTCTCTCCTCATAAGTCATGTTGTCAACAGCCTCGACCTCGCACTTGATGCCGATCTCGATAAGCTGAGCCTGCATGACCTTTGCCACGGTCTCATAGGTTGTTCCTGCTGTGCAGGTGATCACGAACGGCTCGCCATTGTAGGAGGACTTTGCAAGATAAGCCTTTGCAGCAGCTACATCATAGGCAACGCCCTGGATGTGATCTGGATATCCGCCGTACATCGGGCAGATGTCCACCTTGAGGATTGTTGCAGCTCCGCTGTTCACTGCCTTGTTGATGTCATCCTTGTTGATGGCAGCCTGGACAGCCTTGCGGAAATTGAGGTCCTTGCCGATTCCAGACCATGCATTGAGGTTCACTGTCACACGGGCGGTGGAGTTTCCGATGCTTGTCTTGATGCCCTTCATGGTGTCAAAGCGGCCGCACATCTCAATGGAAGGATTGCGCATGACATCATAGTCGCCATTCTGGAGGCCCAGGATCTGGGTGTTGACATCAGCAACCAATGCGATTGTGATGGTCTTTATTGCTGGAGCTCCTCTCCAATGGTCTGCATTGGCTTCAAGCTTCACGTGGTCGCCGTTTACGTACTCAACGAGCTTGTAGGCTCCAGTTCCGATTGGGTTGGCCATATAGCCTTCATCCCCGACCTGGTCCCAGTAGGCCTTGCAGCAGATTCCGCCAAGGCGGGAAGCAACTCCGTAAGGGAATGCAGCGAACGGGGAGACAAGACCAATTTCGACAGTGTATGCATCAATGATAGTGCAATGGTCGAAGTTGATGAACAGAGCCTGTCCGAGTGGACCCTTGGCTCCTTTGTCGAATGTGAACTTCACATCCTCTGCTGTCATCTCTGCGCCGTTTGAGAACTTGACTCCCTTCCTGAGGTGGAAGGTATAGGTCAGGCCGTCTGCGCTGAGTTCATAGCTCTCTGCAAGAGCTGGCGAAAGTGTGCCATCTGCCTCGAGGCAGAGAAGGCAGTCATAGACATTGCTGAGAACGAGGTTGTCGTCTCCGCCGCATCCCTTCGGGGAAAGTGCGAAAAACCTGTAGGGGTTTCCTGCAACAACCAGTGTTGCGCTGTCCTTCACTGCAGCTGCTTCCTGTGTAGCCTGGGCGGCTAGAGGAAGAAGCACCATGAGAAGTGCCAGCATGGCTAATACGAGCTTTTTCATGTTTTTACTCCTTTTTGGGCATAGCCCATAATGATCTTTTTGATTATACACCGTAATCTCCTGCGGTCAATGAAAACCCATCAGCAAGGATTCGGCATCGGGTGGCTAGCAGGCTTAGGACCTGCAGACAATACTAATCAAGCATGACATTATATTGCGTGTCAAGCCCCTCGTCACAAGGACCAGTCGTCTCTTTCGAAATCTGAGAAATGGCTGTCGAAGCATTCACAGATCCGGTTCCTGTCGGCTGACCTGGCTGCATCCAGAAGCTCCCTGTGCTTGATGTAGAGCTTCATAGGCTCTGCAGCCTGAGAGCTGTTCATGTCAGTCAGGTACTTCTGGAAAGTGGAGAAAAGGTCTATCAGGGAATCCAGAAGCTTATTCCCTATGACCTTGTACAGCCTTCGGTGGAAGCGCGTATGAAGGCCGACCATGTCCTTCTCTGCGGCTCCTTCCATGCAGCTTATGCGCATCTCTTCAAGCATGGCCTCAAGCTCATCCCAGTCCTCCTGCGTGTAGAGTGCGGCTGCCTTAGGCAGGAAGCACTCTTCAAGCGCATGGCGCACATGAACCACCTCCATGAAGTCGTTGAAATGCACCTTGATGTTGTAGCTCAGGGTCTCGATCATCTGGACATAGTTGAAGTCCTGGATGAATCTTCCCTTGCCTTGCTTGGACTGGATGATTCCAAGTCCCTCCAATGACATCATTGCCTCTCTTATAGAGGGCCTGCTGATTCCAAGAACCTGCGAAAGCTGGGTCTCTGAGGGGAGCTTGTCCCCTGTTGTCAGCTTATTGTCAATGATATAGCGCTTGAGCTGCTCTATGGCTATGTCTGTAACGCTTTCGCGGCTGATGGCGTTTATGCCATACAGTTCTTCCATCATCGCTCCTTAAAGCAAGTGCTTTACAATCGGGCCGTACTTGGCTTCGAGAGCCTTGTTGAATGCATCACCTTCGGGGAGGTTGGCGCTCATGAACACTGGAGGCGTTATCCCCATGCCGCTAAGCGCCTTGGCTATCTCGATCTCAAGGCTGTTCATTACAAAGCAGTTGCAGAATGTAGAAGTCGTTCCCATTGCAGTCGGGCAGCCTTCTACATCCATGACAGCATCTCCATAGGGAAGATGATTGTTGATGTACAAGTCAGCTTCCTGATAAAGGTTCTTGCCGCTTGGATGGCGCGATTTTGCTCCCAATGGGACTACGTTGCAATAGGACTCGCTTGTCACGGCTATGGTGAATACACCTCTTTTCTTGCATTCAAGCACGGTGTCGATGGTCATTGCATTTATTCCATAGGCATTGATGATGATCATCACCTCGCCTGGCTTGGCTCCGACTGAGTAGGCATTCATCACCCCAATCGCATAGCCTGGTGTGCGCTCGATGAAATTGCTCCTCTTTGCGCCATGAATCAGGTTCGTGCCAGGGTCAAGGATTGGATTCCAGGCTGCGATTCCGCCTGCTCTCCAAAGGACTTCCTCGACTCCCATGTTGGAGTGTCCGCCGGTTCCCATGATATGTACCATGGAACCTCTTGCAATGGCATCTGCAATGACCTTGGCGGCCTTGCGGATGACCGGCTCCTCTTGTGCGATGTCCTTCAGCAGGGCTCCTACAGCTGAGGCGTAGGCCTCTATGTCATTGTTCATATCTATCTCCTTGTATGCATGCACTTATGGTCTGCATATAGTGTCTTGTCTCGCCAGGGCCTAGGGTCCTTATTCCCAGCTTTCTCTCAAGGCTGCCATCATTTTGGGGAATGTCAGCCATTCCATCCCACATCTCTATGCAGGCAAAGGGGCTTCTGCCTCCGCCTAGGGCCCAGGTCACAAGGTAGGCAAAGCCTTCCGGCTTAACCTTCACCTTCACAGCATCCCGTGTGCCTAGCCCGACCCAATCTGTGTCCAGGTCCTTCTGAAGCAGGATCCTTGAGCCATCATTGAGAAGGCTTAGGGAGAAGCAAGACTGTCCATCAAGCCCCTCTTTAGACATCGAGCCTTCCAGGTAATCAAAGAACCGGGCATTCTGAGGCCTTGAGAAGTGAATGAAGCATTGCTGCTGCTCAAGCGGCAAGGCATAGCTGTAATGAGATCCAATGCTGTAGAGCATCAGCTCATCGCCTTCGTTTGTCACTTCATAGCCAACCTTAAGCCCTGGTCCATCCAGCTCATAGCTCACTCGAAGACAGTACTTGAAGGGATAGGCCTTCAACGTTCCTTCATCCCACCTGTCACGAAGGACCAGCTTTAAGGGCTTGCTCTCCAGGACCTCAGCAGTTCTCTGTCGGGCAAGGCCATGGGAGGCAAGGTGATAGAGCTTGGACTTGAAGGAATAAGTGTCATCAAGAAGCTTTCCACATATTGGAAAGCATACTGAGGTACGCCTTGGCCAGAGGGCCGCGTCGTAGCTCCACATGAGCTCTCGGCAGGCTCTCTTGTCATAGACGCTGTCTATACAGAAGCCTTCGGCATTGGCTATGACCTTCAGGTCGCTGTTCTCAAGTACAGGCAAGCTCCAGCCTCCTAAAGAACCAGGGCTCCAGAGTCCTTGTCCAGGTAAAGCCTTGCATCAGAATGCCTGCGCAGGACAGAAGCAGGGCAGCTTTCGCTGATCGAGCCTTCGAGCATGGCCTTGGCCGCCTGGGCCTTGGTGGCTGCTGGTGCGGAGCAGAACATATGGCTTGCCTTCAGCAGGGCAGGAATCGTCACTGTGTAGGCATACTGGGGAACTTCCTCCAGGCTGCTGAAGCACTTGTCATGGACCTGCTGCATCCTGCATACCTCTTCCAGCTTCACAATCTTGACTCCCTTTGGGTCGTTGAAGTCAGCGACGCTTGGGTCATTGAAGGCGATATGGCCGTTCTCTCCGATTCCAAGGATGCAGACATCCAGCTTATGAGATTCAAGAAGGCCAGCATAGCGCCTGGCCTCGGCGTCCTTGTCGGGAGCTGAGGCATTGATCAGGTTGACCGAAGCGAAGGGCTTCTTGGTGAATATGGCTCTGTTTAAGAAGTTGCAGAAGCTGGCGCTATGGGAAGGGCTTATGCCCACATACTCGTCCATGTGGAAGGCATTGATCCTTGCCCAGTCAATTCCCTTGGCGTCAATAAGGGCTGCCAGCGTCTCATTCTGGGAAGGGGCTGCTGCAAACATCACGTTGACAGTCTTCTTCTCTTTGAGAAGCTCGCGAAGGCATTGGGCAATTTCCTGGCCTGCACAATCGCCCATGGCCTTCCTTGTATCGAAAATCCGGACCTGAAGCTGGTCCTTGGCAAATTCCTTAAGCAATGGCATATCTATCTCCTGGTCTAAAGATGCCTGAGCATCCCAAAATACTTATCCATTCCTGCCTGGTTGGACTCTGTGCCCCCAGGAATGTTTCCGCTCATCCACACCGGCGGCTTGACTCCGCGCTTGGCAAGGGTCTCGCAAGCCTTTGCATTGATGCAGTTTATGACAAAGATATTGGCGATGGTCGAGACCGGAGACACCTTGAAAGGATAGCCCTCAAGACTCACGACAGCCTCTCCGAATGGTGTGTAGGTATCAATGACAACATCAGCTAGGTCGCAAAGGTTCTGGGCTGAGGGATGGCGTCCGCTGAAATCAGAAGGGATCGACCTGCTCAGGGATGGGGATGTGACAGCCACAACGGTCACTCCAAGCCTCTTGCACTCCAGCGCTGTATCTATGGAGCACATGTTGATGCCATAGGCATTGAACTGAAGCAGCACATCGCCTTTCTTGACCCTGTAGTAGCGAAGCACATTCGGTCCGTATCCTGGAACCTTCTCGCACCATCGAGTGGCTCCATGCTCACAGGACAGGCCTGGATCAAGAATGCTATTGCAGGGAATCAGGTTCCCTGCCCTGTGGCACATCTCGATTGCAACCATGTTTGAATGCCCACCTGATCCAAATACGTGGAAAATGTTGCCTTCTTCCACTGCATCGGCAACCAAGGAGGCTGCCTTGGCAATGGCCTCCTGCTGGTTTGCCATTATCTTGTCCAAGGTATCGATGACGCTGTCGTAATACTGCTTGACGACCTCTTCCATTTGTGCTGCCTCTCTGTAATGTGCTTGTAAGTTGTCAGACAACTTATAAGATGATGTTACTATGGAAAAACAAGCCTGTCAAACTTTTTTTATATAAAAAAACCAATGTTCACAACTTAGGAAAATCTGAGGTTTGAGGAGCCCATTAAATTATATTTAATTTTATTTATTGTAATAAGTTAAGACTCTTTTTGCCATTTGTTATATAATAACAATATCATTATTATATAACTGAGGCCGCTCATGAACATATTTTCCCGCGCATGGTTCCATCGTCTTAACGCTGCCTTCTCAAACCCGAACCTTCTCACTGAGGCAAGAATGGAAGCCTTCCCCAGGGCTTTCACCCGTGAGCGCAAGTTGAACTTCAGACGTACAATCCTTACAATACTTGATGTCGGGCGTGAGTCCTCCAGCTTGAAGCAACACAGGCTGTCCGAATATTTCAGCAAGCCAGGGGAAGAGATGGAAGTGACGCAGCAAGCCTTCAGCAAGGCAAGGAACCAGATTTCCGAGTATCCGCTCAGAACTCTCTTCGAACAGCAGATCCAGGACGAGTATCAGGGTTTGATGGGAAGGCTTCCCGCACGCAGCGATGACGGATGGACCTATCTTGCTGTCGACGGGACCAAGATAGCCCTTCCCAACCTTCCCGAGCTGAGGGAGAAGTATTTCTGCATCGGTGCGAACGCCTCTTCCCCCACCGCCCTGGTCTCCTGCCTGTACGACATCAGCAACAACCGCCTGAT
>JAQVSP010000007.1 GCA_028700425.1 Sphaerochaetaceae bacterium
ATCTGAATCTGAGTGTCGACGCGGCTTACTACTACCTTAGAGGCCTTGAGGACATAGGTGGACTCGCTTGCATCAACGCTGTAGATCAAGACAAGGCTGATTATTGGGATGTCCTGCCTGAAGAGGCTGTCGAATACCTCGATGCGCTGCTTGTAGAGGGCATTCTCGGCTTCGTTGCCTGTGCGCGGCAGATCGAAGCCTGTTACCGTCTTGTAGCCAAGGAACAGGGAGAAATCAAAGGAGCCCTCAGTTGCCGAAAGCTTCTTCACAGAGGTGACCTTCACATGCCAGCCCTTTCGCGCTTCATCGTAGGCGTCGAACTCCAGGTTCAGCTCACCATAGAGAGAGTTGTCCCTGTATTCCTTTGCTCCGATGGCGATGCTCTGGTAGTAGACATCGGTGTAAAGGCTGTATAGTGCAAGCCTGAAAGCCTGGTCAAGCTCCTTCTTCTTTTCAGCCTTGCTGCTCTCTGCCTGGATCTTCAGCGCCTCGATCTGGGCTTCCCTTGCAGCCTTGGCTGCTGGAGATGGGGAGCCATTCTCCAGCTCCTCGGGGCCGTAGGAGGCAAAGTTGATCTGCATTATTGCATCGGTTGTCGACCTGTCGGTCGCAGAGACAAAAGCCTTGTACTGGCTGTCATACTCCCCTTTCCTGGCCATCAGCGAAGCCTTGACAGCCTCAACGGCCTTGAGGTCCTCATCGGAGCCCTGGCTTTCATAGCCCTCCAGCTGTATGCGGGCGAAGTTGGACAGGACAGCATTGATGTAGGAGTCGATCTGGGCCTGGACCTCAGAATCTCTTGCTCTCTTGGCTTGCTGCTCAGCAAGGCTCTTCTGGGACTGAACCTCTACCTGGGCTGCCAGCTCTATGGCCTGGCCCAGCTGCTCCTCTATCAGGGCCAGCGAGAGCTGAGCCTCCTGGAGCATCCTTGTCTCGGCAAAGGTGGCTATCTTATAGGACTTGGGCGTATACTGCTCGATGATGGCCATTACTGCAGCCTTCTCCTCTGTCCACTTGTTCACCATGGCCTCGGCTACCTCATTGCTCATGAAGTAGTAGTCGCCATCGCCTTGGGCTATCCTAAGCTCTCCATCTCCAGAAAGGCCGCTGTATCGCGTCTCAATGGAGGCAAGTATCGATGCAACTGGCGTCATGACCAGCGAGAACTCATCCTTTATAAGGACAGACAGGATAGAGGACTTGTCCTTGTCTCTTTCGAAGGTCGAGGCATAGTCCTTGAAGCAATATACATGGTTGCAGTTCGAGGCTTCCACAGCGGCCTTCTCAGCGGCCTTGTACTCAGCTGTTCCTTCAAGGTCTCTCTTGAGCTTGAGGATTATGCGGTTGATGTAAGCCTCCATAGCTCCCTCCTCCTCGCTGAGAGAGGCTGCAGGGCTTGAGCTGTCCGAGGCTGCCGAAGGCTCAGTGGAAGGCTCATCGTAGTAGTCTGCAAAGGCATCAAGGGCAACGATAGACCGAGGATTGGTTATCTTGGCAAGTATGGAGTTGAGGCTGTACGGATCCCTTCCGTCTATGGCGGACAGCAGGATGTCTGTCTCAAGGCGCTGCACAAAGCCAGTGAAGAAGAAGAAAACCAAGGCATCAGGATTTGCATCAAGATAGATGGAGAAATCATCCAGCTCGCTCTTGAGTGCCTGGCTGTCAAGGTTGATGAGCTCCGTGACCTCAAATCCTGAAGCCTGAAGGGCCTTGCTTATCATCGAGGTGTCTGTCATGACATCGGTAAGCGGATGATCCTCATAGCTTCTGTTTCCAATGACCAATGCGACTCTATTCTCAGAGGCCTCTGCATACGCAGAGGCCATGATGCATAGAATAAGCAATGAAAACACGAGAAACTTCTTCACGCCTCAAGTATAAGATAAGAACAAACCAAAGGGCAAGCGATACAATATAGTTACCACCTTTTAAGGTGGAATCTTAAGCCTTGATGCTCCGCCAGGACCCTCCGGACCAGGAACGGCTTCATCTGGCTTTATCGCCAAGATGTCTGGATAAGCAGCGCAAGTGCTCGAAGCAAGCAGCCGTTTCCTAAAAGATGGCACAATATGAGGAGAGGCACTATGATTGATATTCGAGAGATGGAAGAGGCGGAGCTGAAAGAGGCCATTCAAATAAAGGCTGGATGCTGAGCCAAGGAGCTTGTCGGGGTTTCAGATGAGGCTATAGATGAGCAAAAACAAGTGAAGTTCTGCTCAAGATGAAGGCAGGAGGAAGAGATGGACAAGGACGTTCGCATCCTGCTAGGCGCCTTTGAGAACGGGATTCTGCTGGGCTGCGCCTTTGCAAGCCTGGCTGAGAAATCCGACATAGCTGAAAATGCAATTGAGCTCACCGGACTGTGTGTCCCTCAAGGTACATAGAGGCAGGAAGATCTCGCTTAGGCTGCTGCTTTGCGTCTTCGAGCGCTTTGAGAGGCGGGGAATGAAGCAGCCTGCTGCCTGCAACCATCACCTGGCTTTTTCGCACAGTCTCTACCGCAAGTTCAGTGCCACTGTGCTTAGGCAGGATAGACAGATGGACGGCAAGATGCTGGTTGAAGCATTTACCGCTGACATGAGCATGATGAAGGCTCTCCTTCAGGAATCCCTGGGACAGGCTTGAAAGGCAAAGGAAATAGAGGTTGCCATCAAGACCCAGGAATCAGGCGCACAGTCTGTAACAAATTCCCATAATGTGTTTTAATCACGTTCATGAACCTTATATCAGTGCAATCCATCTCTAAGACACTTGATTCAAAGCCTCTGTTCAACAACCTGTCCTTTGGCGTCGATGCAGGAGACAGGCTTGGAATTATTGGTCGCAATGGAACAGGCAAGTCGACGCTTCTCAAGACCTTGGTGGGCATCATGGCCCCAGATGAAGGCAGGATATCCATAAACAAGGATGCCGAGCTTGCCTACCTTGAGCAGCAGACAGCCTTTGAGGATGGATGGACTCCCCTGCAATTCCTTTACAGCCTCTCGTCAAGACGCATCGACACCGCCAAGAGGCTGACAACAGAGCCGCTTACTACACAGCTGGAGGCACAGGCAAATCTGCTTGATGCCTGGACCCTTGAAACTGACTTCAGGCTCTATCTTCTTCATCTTGGAATGGAATGCGATCTGGATAAAAAACTCTCCAGCCTTTCTGGTGGAGAGGTAAAGAAGCTTGCCCTGGCTCGCATACTTGCCACAAGAGCTTCTGTGCTTCTTCTTGACGAGCCAACCAACCACCTTGACCTTATGGCCTCGGCAAAGCTTGAGAAGGAGCTGACCTCGACCAAGACCACCCTTCTTCTCATAAGCCACGACCGATACCTGCTTGACCGCATATGCTCAAGGACACTTGAGATCGAGGGCGAGCAGACTCATCTTTACGATGGAGGCTATGGCAGGTATGTCCAGGAGAAGGCTCAGAGGCTTGCCGACCTTCAGAAGCAGACCGACAGGCTGAAAACCATTCTCAGGCGTGAAGGCGAGTGGCTTCTTCGCGGCCCACAGGCCAGGGCCACAAAGGATAGTGGCCGAAAGCTGCGAATTGAGGAGATGAAGGAGGAGAAGGCTCAGGCCGATGCAATCCTTCTTGACCAGACCAAGCAGAAGGCAAGCCTTTCCAGCCTGACCCAGAGGCTCGGAAAGAAGATCCTTGAGATAAAGAACATAAGCAAGTCCTATGATGGAAGGCCCTTGATCAAGGACTTTTCCTATACCTTCGCCAAGTCAGACCGCTTTGGGATAATAGGGCCCAATGGCTGTGGAAAGACAACACTGCTGAAGATGATCACAGGCAGCCTTGAGCCAGACAGCGGGGCCATTGAGACTGGAGTGAACACTGTCTTTGGCTATTATGAGCAGACAAGCGAGAAGATGGACAGCTCGAAGACCGCACTTGAGTACATTGAGGACATATCCGAGCACATCCAGCTAGAGCCAGGCTACATAGTCTCGGCATCTAAGTTCCTGGAGATCTTCGACTTCGATTCTGAGCTTCAGCGAAAGCCCATCGGCACCTACTCAGGCGGAGAGAGAAGAAGGCTTCATCTTATCTCCACCTTGGTTAGCAACCCTAACTTCCTTGTATTCGACGAGTGCACCAACGACCTAGACATAGCCACCATCAGGACACTTGAAGACTACATCGAGAGCTTTTCAGGCTGCGTGGTGCTAGTAAGCCACGACAGAGCCTTCATGGACCGCGTCTGCAGCGAGCTGTTCTGCTTCCAGGAAGATGGCAGGATTGTCCGCTATGAGGGAACCTGCTCTGAGTATCTGGAAGAGCTAACACGCCAGCAGCAGCCTCGCCAGGAAGCTCCTAAGGAAGCACCAGCCCCACAGAAGGCCAAGAAAGGGCTCTCCTACAAGGAGCAGAAGCGCTTTGAGCAAGTCGAGGAGACAATAGCCGAGAAAGAAGATGAAAAGGCAGAGATCGAGGCCTTCTTCTCCAGCGGATCAATTGATTCAGATGGCTCTAAGTCAAGGCAGTACAAGGAAGTCTGCGATCTTCTGGAAAGCCTTTATGCAGAATGGGAAGAGCTGGGAAGCAGAGCATAGGGCTTTGTTTCATGCTCCCGCTACTCTTCTTTATTGAGTCACAATGATTGACATCCTTAAATGCAATCCAGAATTGGGAATCCCCAATAGACAGCCTAGGACAAGAAAAGGACCTGGATTTGTGCACGCTTGTCCTTGACGAAACGCCATTAGCCGACTAACTTGTTAGGAAGAAATCATATTGGAGATAGCAATGAGCGAAGAATGCACACACGACTGCAGCAGTTGTCATGAGAACTGCGATCACAGACCGCCAGAAAAGGCTTCTACAAACGCTGATACACACATAAAGCATGTAATCGGCATTGTCAGCGGCAAGGGCGGAGTCGGAAAATCCACAGTCACAGGCCTTTTGGCCATGCTCTGCAATAAGATCGGCAAGAAGGTTGGAATCCTTGATGCTGATATCACCGGCCCTTCCATTCCAAGGCTTTTCGGAGTCCACGGCATACTCAAGGCAAGCGAGAATGAGATCTATCCATGCGTATCCAAATCAGGAATAGAGATGGTGAGCTCAAACCTGATGCTTGACAATGAGACCGATCCGGTTCTCTGGAGAGGCCCTATCCTGGCTTCACTGGTCAAGCAGTTCTGGACTGATGTCAAATGGGGAGACCTGGATTACCTTTATGTGGATATGCCTCCTGGAACTGGAGATGTCGGCCTGACAGTGTACCAGTCGGTCAAGCTTGACGGCATAATAATCGTCACTTCCCCCCAGGACCTGGTTTCCATGATTGTTTCCAAGGCTGTCAAGATGGCCCAGATGATGGACATCCCAATACTGGGAGTGATAGAGAACTACAGCTATGTTCTTTGCCCGGACTGCGGCAAGGCAATCGACCTTTTCGGATCCTCTGCCACAAGCAAGGTATGCGATGACTACAAGCTCAAGCTTCTGGCTCGCATGCCTATCGATCCAGCTCTTGTGAAGCTCTGCGATGAAGGCCGCATAGATGAAGCTGCCGCTCCATTCATGCATGACGCCCTCGACGCGGTGCTGGCCCTATAGGCCCCAATAAGCCTTGAAGGCTTCGTCGGTATAGACGAGGCCATCAAGGCCTCCCTTTCTCGCGCCCTCGATGTTGGCCTTAAGGTCATCGAAGAAGAAGGCATCCCTTGCATCCACGCCCTGGTCCTGGAGTATCATCTCATAGAACCTGAAGTCTGGCTTTGTGACGCGCATCAGATGGGAGGCGTAGCATCCATCAAAAAGATCGTCGATGTGCATGACCCCAGTCATGTAGTTCCAGTGTATGTCGAAGGTGTTTGTGCCAAGAGCCACCTTGCAGCCCTGCTTTCTAAGGTCCGCTATCTTGTCGGTCACAAGCTTGTTGTACCTAGGATGGAATAGATCCAGGAAAAGATTGGTCCTAGGAGCCTTTACGCCGAACAGGGCCTCCACATGAGACCAATAGGCCTCCCAGCTCACAGATCCATCCATCAGTGGAAAGTCATACTTGGCGTAATCCGCCTTGAAGGCATCTACATCCTTTATTCCCAGGGCCTGGGCGGCTGGGACAAGCACATTGATGTCTACGAGCACTACATTGCCTGCATCGAATATATAAAGCTTTTTCATTTTCAAAAAAGGGGCCAAGACAAAAGCCAGGGCCCAAAACCTCTTTTTATATCATCAGCCCTTTCGGGATTCATAAACAGCGGCACCGCCAAGGAAGTACTTGCTGAGGGCAAAGAACAGCAGAAGCATAGGTATTGACGCCAGGAAGGCGCAAGCCATCATGGCTCCCTCATCAGTCTGCTTCTCCTCACTGAACTTTGTTATGTACTGCGGTATCGTCTTCATCTTCTCGCTCTGGGCAACAAGCAAGGGCCACAGGAGGTTGTCCCACTGGTTGCGGAAGCTAAGTATGCCCAGCGTTGCTATGACTGGAGTGCAGTTTGGAAGCACTATCTTCCAGTAGATTGCAAACTCCCCCAGCCCATCCACACGAGAGGCATCAAGGTACTCGGTTGGGAAGGTGATAAGATACTGGCGCATCTGGAAGACTCCAAAGGCGCTTACCAGGAAAGGTATGATCATTCCCTGATAGGTGTTTATCATCTTCATGCTTGAGGCAACCATGTACAAGGGTATCATGATGGCCTCGAAGGGTATCATCATGGTGCTCATTATTGCCATGAATACAAACTGGCGACCCCTGAATCGATACTTAGCCAGGCCATAGCCGCATAAGGATGCAAGCAGTACAGTAGTCGCTGCACAGGTGATGGCGACTATCAGGGAGTTGAGGATGTTGCGCAGAAACACTGGATCCTCGTTGTTTCCCATTATGGCCTTGCGGAAGTTCGTGAAGAAGGTGCGGCCCTCGCCCTTGAAGTAGGATGAGCTTGGAATCCATCTATAGGGCATGTCCAGGATCTGCGTCTTGTCCATGAATGAAGCTGTAGCCATGAAAAGAATAGGCGTCACTGTAAACAGCAGGATAAGGATCAGAAGGATCCATGACAGCACTTCGCCAACAGTCAGCTTGCCAACGTACTTGACCATGATTCCCTCCTAGTACTCAACATCATCCGTCTTGGATGTGGAGAATTGCAGATAAGTGAAGAGCAGCATAACCAGGAACAGTATGATGGACATGGCGCTTGCCCTGCCCAGCCTGCCGTTTCTTATGCCCGTGAAGTAGATGTTCATCGTTATGACATCAATTGGCTTTCGCGAGGCTCCGCCCTGGGTGAACATATACTGGGTGCTGAATGTCTTCAGGCATTGAAGCATGGCCATGATGGATACAAGCACCACAGTCGGCTTGAGAAGAGGAAGGGTTATCCTCCAGAAGGTGTGCCACCTTGAAGACCCATCGACAGTGGCTGCCTCATAGATCGTAGGAGGTATAGCTGCCAGGCCTGTTATGAAGAGAATGACAAAGTAGCCTATATACTTCCAGAAGTAGACAAGCATTGTTGAAGCCTGCAGCATATTGGTGTCCACAAGCCACTTGTAGTCCTTTCCTGTGGTCATCATCACCACATTGGAGAGCTGGTTCACCAGGCCTCTGGGATCGAACATTATCATCCAGATGGCTGTAGCCACAACGGATGAAAGCACTGCAGGAAGATAATAGGCTACCTGCAAGAAGCCTCTCTGCCTGTCCTTGCGCAGGCTCATGAGAAGCACTGCTACAAGCAAGGATATGACGACCATCGGTATGAAGGTTCCAATCGTGAAGGTCAGCGTGGCCCTCAGGGAATTCCACAGCGTGAAGCCGCCGTTGGCTGTATCGTTCTGAGCGAAGAGGTAGGCGTAATTATCGAATCCCACAAACTTGCTGGTCCTTGAAAGGGCCTGCTTGTTTGTAAGGCTTGTGATAAACGCATTGATAATCGGATAAAAGCTGAAAATGCTGAAGAATACCAGGCACGGCACGGTGAACAGCAAGCCCCACTTAGCCTGTTTTCGCTCTATGCTGTAAGCCTTCGTCCTATTACTCTTCACTTGAAGTATCTCTTTCATATTTCTCTCTTGAAAAAGCTTGCGGCCGAAGCCGCAAGCTTGATTTGAATCTAGGTTAGTTGACTTCGTCAACCAGCTCCTGCACTGCTGCCTTCAGCTGGTTGTATGCCTTCTCTGGCTCAAGGCCTTCAAGCATGACTGCTGCGACGGTCTCCTTCAGAAGGCTCTGGATCTCTGTTGAGTTGGCTCCGTAGTATACGATGTGGCCGCGCTCGAAATCCTGGCTGAACACTGCTGAGTACGGGGTGTTCTTGTAGGTCTCGCTGTTCATCAATGCAACTGTCGGCTGAATGATGTTGACTTCCTTAAGGTACTCCTCTCCGTGGCTGAGCATGTAGGAGATGAACTCCCATGCAACCTTCTGGGTGGCTTCATCAACATCGCCATTGACCATGTAGTAGTGGCCATAGTAGCAAGCTGCTGTGTCGTTTACTGCATTCTCGAATGTCGGGAATGGAACAACCATCCAGTCTCCGCTGTTGTAGAAATCTGGGTTGTCGTTCTTGATCCTGGCTTCCTGGTAAAGGCCAGTCATAGCCATTGCAATGTCGTTGTTGTTTGCATTGAACAGGGATCTTGCATTCTTGTAGGTCGGTGATCCAAGGTTGAGTCCATTCGGTCCCCAGTTCTGCATAAACTCGAAGAACTTCACCCAAGCATCCTTTCCAACGATGGCTTCCTTGCCGTCCTCGCTGAAAAGCTGTCCGCCGAGCTGCTCCACCATCGGGACCATGGACTCGAGGTAATACGGATACCTGAAGTCAAAGCCTCTGCGGGTGAGGATGTCTCCATCGCGGAGAACCAGCTTCTGGGATACTTCGACAACCTCTTCCCAGGTCTTGGGATAGTCTGTCTCAGGATCGAGACCTGCTGAGCGGAATACGTTCTTGTTGATGAACAAGCACCAGTTTGTCAGCTCGAGAGGAAGTCCATAGACATCGCCCTCGTATGTGACTGACTCAAGCATGCCAGGAGCATAGGCATCGATGACAGCCTGTGCATCCTTGTAGCCGGCTGCTGCATAGTTGATTGGAGCTACGCGGCCTGCCACGATGTACGGATACTCATCGTTGATTGAAAGGTTGAACACTGTCGGGCCCTGTCCGGCAGCGAATGCGGTCTGAACCAGCTCGATCATCTTTGTAGCGGCCTGGCGTGTTACGTTGATGGTCACATTTGGATGAGTTTCGCAGAATTCCTTGATGTACCTTTCCTCAAGGCGCTGCCTGTTGGCATCCTCGTGGGTCCAGAACTCGATTGTTACGGGCTTGGCCTCCTCTGCCTGTGCGTTGGCGAATGCCATCGGGGCAAGCATCATAAGAGCAAGCAGAATGACAATAGCTTTCTTCATAAGTTTTCCTCCTAATGAAAATACTTCTGTGTTCATTCTCCTGCTCAATCCAAGCCAGCGCAAGTAAAGCTTCTTGAGATTAATTGAACATTTTTGAGATTGTGAATAAAAAGCAAGGAGCTCCGAAGAGCTCCCTGCATCGACAGAAGAAGATTTCTCACTTCTCCTTTTTCTTTCTATTAAGCCAAAGAGCTGCAACATAGACGCAAAGAATCACAGCGAATATGGCGGCCATGCCTTTCCACATTATCTCAAGGGATGCAAGTACAGAATTCATTTTAGACCTCCTTAAGCCAGGAACTGGGGAACCAGTCCAAGAATCACGCCGCCTGCGATGACAGATCCGATCTGTCCTGCAACGTTTGCTCCAATTGCATGCATGAGAAGATGGTTCTGAGGATCCTCAGCCTGCCCCATCTTCTGGATGACCCTGGCGCTCATCGGGAATGCTGAGATTCCAGCTGCTCCGACCATCGGGTTGATCTTGTTCTTTGTGAACAGGTTGAGAAGCTTGGCAAAGAGGCATCCAGCAATTGTATCGAAGACAAATGCAACCAGTCCAAGCCCCATGATCATGAGAGTTTGCCAGTTGACAAAGGCCTCTGCCTTCATTGTGGAGGCAACGGTGATTCCAAGAAGCAGGGTGATGAGATTGGCCAGAGCGGTCTGAGCTGTATCGCTGAGAGAGCCAAGCACGCCGCACTCGCGGATCAGGTTTCCAAACATCAGAAGACCGACAAGGCTGACAGAGGCCGGAGCCACATAGCCGGCGATGACAGTCACGATGATCGGGAACAGTATCTTGGATGTCTGGGAGACAGACCTTGGATTATAGGACATCCTTATTGACCTTTCCTTCTTGGTGGTCACAAGCTTGATGGCCATTGGCTGGATTATTGGAACCAGAGCCATATATGAATAGGCTGCAACGGCGATAGGTCCAACGAAGTTGCTCTTCAATACCTGGGAGACGAGAATGGATGTCGGTCCATCTGCTGCTCCAATGATTCCGATGGATGCTGCATCCTGAAGCGGGAATCCAAGCAGGCAGGCCAAGGTGATGGTTCCGAAGATTCCCCACTGCGCAGCAGCTCCAAACAGGAGCAGCTTCGGGTTGGAGAGAAGCGGTCCGAAATCAATCATGGCGCCTATTCCGATGAACAGAAGAAGCGGCATGGCTTCCGATGCTTCGATGCCGACGCGGAAAAGCCAGTCAAGAATGCCAGGGACATTCCCGATGCCTTCCATCATCTGGTCAATGGCTCCGTTGAAAGGAATATTGACCAGAATGGCTCCAAAGCCCATAGGTAGAAGGAGCGATGGCTCCATCTTCTTCTTGATCGCAAGGAACACAAGCAGTGCTCCGACGATATACATGACAACCTGCTGCCACGTGGTAGCTGCGAATCCTTCGATTAGAAATTCCATCAAGGGACCCCCTGGAAAGTGATTTTGGGGAGAAGTTGACTCTGCCGCAAGGCAAGGGGTTCCCCCTATTAGTGATGATAATAAAGCAAATGGACAAGCTAGGCAATACAAAAGAATGGCTGCCTTGCAGTTCTTAACTTGCTGTTTACGGAAATTCTGCAAGGCCTGGCATCCAGGTAAAAGAATGCTGCCAGGCAATACAAGATAGGCCTTGGCAGCACTGTCATCAAGACAGGCCAGGACAAGTGTGACAGACGTTGCAGGAAGTTTATCAGTCCAAGCGAAGGGGGCTTATTGGCAAGGTGGATATCAGGTCTGATTACAAAGCTGTGTGGTCATATCTTGGATAATATAGAAGGCAGGAGGCTCCTGTAGGAGAGGGCTTGAAGAGAAAGCTTGAGGACATGGCAGCCCGATTTCAGCTTATCTGGCACGTTGATATTCAGAGAGTGACTCCAAGGCTTGGAGAAGGAGTCGTCCTGTTGCCTTTATTCCGACTTCGGTATAACCTTCAGCTATGGACTATATCGACGTTAGGCAAGCCTCGATGAACTGGGGCATAAGTGAAAGACGAATCCGCTACCTATGTGCAGCAGGAAGGATCGAGGGATCCTATCAGCCGGGAGGCTACTCCTGGATGATACCAGCCTCTGCCCAGAAGCCAAGCGATGGCCGCAATCTTCGCAAGATGAAGAATCTTGGCCTTCGCCCTGGAATCCATGATTTCTCTGCTGTAAGCAAGGCATCAGGCCCGCCAAGCGAAGCCAGGATCGCTGATGCAATCATCAGCGCCCTGGCCTTTGGAAACAAGAGCCTCGACAAGGCTGATGTTCTTCGCGCCATGGCTCTTGAGCAATCCTCGCTTTCGCTTAGGGACTCATTGCTGGTGCTGAACCTTAAGAGCGCCTTGTCCCTTGCAGTCTGCCGAGGAGATGAGGCTGAGACCAGAAGAATCAACGCAGAGATCATGCATCACCTTGGTCCAAGCGACTATGCCAGCCAGCAGGCCCGCAAGGAGGCTGAGTCCCTTTATTACAGGGCAATCCACGAGTACAGCAAGCTCAATCCTATAGTCAGAAGCGCCTTCATATTCGGCGAGCTTCTGAGAATCAAGCCCTTTGATAAGTGCAATGGAGAGACAGCCTATGCATGCCTGTGCTGCAGCCTGCAAAGCTCAGGCTATGGCCTAATAGCCCTGAAGGATGTAGATGAGATGCTCTCGGCCTTAGTGGTGACCAGGGCGCGAGGCAGCTATCAGGCCGTCATAGACCTGATCATGAGGGCCTTGGAAGATGAAGCTCAATAACGCCTTAATATATGATGGAAGCGGCAGCCTGCCTTATAGGGCAAGCATAGAGACAACTGGGTCGGTCATATCCAGGATACAAAGCCAGGGCTTTGATGACGGCCTTGATCTCAACGGCCTTGTTGTCTGTCCAGGCTTTATGGATATGCATGCCCACAGCGAGGCCTTGAGCCTCCGAGATCCAGGGATGAGCATACGAGCAGTCCAGGGAATCACCTTCGATCTCTCAGGCAATTGCGGAGCCGGCCTCTGGCCTAGGAGGCCAGGCCAGCAGCGCTATGAGGACATCCTTGGCCCAAGCCAGGGCGACTGGAAGGACTTTGCCTCCTATGCATCCCAGTCAAAGGCATCCATAAACCAGGCCTTCCTGCAGGCACACGGACCGCTGAGGCTGTTCTGCCTTGAGAACAACCCCAACAGGGAAGCTACAGAGGCTGAGATCAGGTCAATGGCCGAGATTCTGGAGACAAGCATGGACGATGGCTGTCTTGGCCTTTCGACAGGGCTCTACTATGCCCCCTGCCTCTTTGCCTCCCGAGATGAAATGCTTGCCCTTCTCAGGACTGTTGCACACAAGGGCGGCATCTTCAGTGTTCATCACAGATGCGAGGGCTCCTCAATACTCCAGAGCCTTGATGAGATACTGAGCATAGCCAGAGAGGCAGAATGCAGGACCGAAGTATCCCATCTGAAGGTCATAGGCCTGAGAAACCAGGGCTTAGTTGAGAAGGTCCTTGAAAAGATCGAGAGCTATGGCGCCACGTTTGACCAATATACCTATGACTTTGGCTCAACAAGCCTGGAAAGCCTACTTCCCCCATTTTTGCTGGGCTTGCCTAAGGCCCAGAGGATGGAGGCCTTGCAGGACCCTCAGGTGCGCAATAAGGCAAGGCTTCAGATGCTGCACCCAGAGGGCTGGGACAGCCTGGTTGACCTATGCTCCTGGCAGAACATCAGGATACTGCAGCTGCCAACCTTTGCAGAGCTTGAATCAATGAGCCTTGCTGAGGTCGCCGAAAAGCTTTCCAAGGACCCATTCGACTGTCTCTTCGACATCCTATCCAAGGAGAAGGGAGCCAGCCTGATGACTGATACGACCCAGACTGATGAGAGCCTGAGAACCATAATGAGACACCCTCTTGGAGTCTGGGGAACCGATGCTCTTTATACCGCAGGCCCTATGCATCCTCGATCCAGCCAGGCAACCTTCCATCTGTTCAGAAGCTTCTACCTGGACAAGCCGGCAATGAGCCTGGAAGCCCTCATCCACAGGATGACAGCAAAGACAGCCCAGAGGCTTGGGATAAGGGACAGAGGTCTTGTCAAGGAAGGCTTCAAGGCCGACCTATGCGTGCTTGACCTATATCATATGGATGAAGAGAAAAGAGAGGGAATCCCTCTTGTGCTTGTAAATGGAAGGCCAATCGTCTCCAGATTTAGCTCAGTGATTGAGGAAAAGGCCTTCTTCCCGCCGGTTCTCAATGCTTGAGACGCTTCTCAGCAATGTCAAAGGCCTTTGCCACTATGGCATTCATGATGAAGTAGAAGATGCCTGCCACAAAAATAGGAACCACTGAGAACATCCTGGAGCTCATTGTCTGGGCGCTTCTGAAGAGCTCTGCCACTCCGATTGTCTGGGCCAGCGCTGTATCCTTTACCAAGGTTATGACCTCGTTGCCGATGGAAGGCAGGACTATCTTGAAGACCTGAGGTACGATGACATAGACAAAGGACTGCCACTTGGAAAGCCCAAGGCTGGCAGCAGCCTCTATCTGGCCCTTGTGAAGGGTCTGCATGCCGCCTCGATATATCTCGGCAAAATATGCAGCGTAGTTTATAGTGAATGCAATTATGACCGCGGTAAAGCGGTCATATGAGATTCCTACCAGATAGTAGGGTGCAAAATAAACAAAGAGGATCTGCAGCATAAGCGGAGTTCCTCTCATTATCATGATATAGATATTGACCAAGCCGCTGACAACCTTGCTTTTGCTCATCCTTCCCCTGGCGACAATTACGCCAAGAGGAAGTGACAGAACAATGGTCAGGAAAAATATCCAAAGCGATGTAAGTGTTGCTTCTAGCAGCTGGGTGAGCATAAGCTACTTGCCAACGGTTGTGATGTCTGCTCCAAACCACCTTGTTGAGATCTGGGCAAGAGTGCCGTCCTTGGCCATGGCCTTGAGGGCATCCTCGACAGCAGTGCAGAGCTTTTCATCACCCTTTCTAAAGCCGATTCCATACTCCTCAGCCTCAAGGGACTCTTCAAGGATCCTGAAGCTCTTTCCAGAGTCCTTGATGTTGAAGTTGGCTACAAAGAGGTCGATGACCACTGCATCGACTCCACCAATCTCAAGATCCATCAGGGCGGTGAGGAAATCCTTGAACTCAACCTCTCCCTTTATTGACTTGTAAAGGTCGCTGGAGCTTTCAAGTGCAACCTGCCCGCTGGATCCAGCCTGAACTCCAACTGCCTTGCCTGCAAGATCAGAGAGAGTCTTTATGGAGGAATCAGACTTGACGATGATCACCTGTGCATTTCCAACATAGGCTTCCGAGAATGTCAGGGCTTCCTGGCGCTCCGGGGTGATGGTGAAGCCATTCCAGATGCAGTCGATCTGCTTTGTAGCAAGCTCCTGCTCCTTTGCATTCCAGTCAATCGGCTGGCACTTGAGCTCAACGCCCAGGCGCTTGCAGACTTCCCTTGCACAGTCGATGTCGAATCCAACTATCTCATTGTTCTCATCCCTGAAGCCCATAGGAGGAAAGGAATCATCAAGGCCGAGGACAAATACACCCTTCTTGACGACATACTCCAGCGAGTTGTCTGCTGACTCAGAGACTGGGCTTGAAAAAGCTGATGAAACGAATAAAAGGGTGGCAAGAGCCACAATGAAAATCTTTTTCATGAATGCACTCCTAATTTGAAAATTATGCAGAGTGTATTCATAATTGTTATTTTATTCAACTACTTCGCTTTAATAATTTAAGATTTATTGAAGCAATAATGCATATTAATGCACAAGATGCAAGACAGCTTGGGAAAGTCAACTATTTCTCAATATAGTAGCATTGATCAAGGATGATGTCGCCATTGCCATCAGGCTCTGTGAATCTAGGGCAAGCATACCTTTCAAAGCACACGCTTCTATGATTCTCATCCTCAGCCCACTTCCAGCCCTCAGCCTTGAGAGTGTCCAGGCAGCAGTGGAAATACACATCCGGCTCCTTGCCCTTCACCCAGCAAACTCCAAGAGTGCCTGCTCTCAGCTCCAGGCTCTCATAGCCCTCTGGAACTGCAGCATCCATAGGAAGGAACACGCCTATCCAATAATCATAATCGGTCTTAGTGCAATCACTGAGCCCGATATAGGCATCATTGTCCTCGATGCCAGCATCCAAGCCTATCTCCAGAGGCTTGAACAGGCCTTCAGAGAACCACCTGAGCCAAGTATCAGCAAAGGTCCCATTGATCTTGTCCTTTTCCTTGTACTTGCGGCCTACCAGCTTCATGCTTGGCATTTTCTGGGTGTAGAACTTCACAATCTCTGACACATGACTCTCCTTGATCCTGGATTATAATGCACATTATCTATTCAGGCAATAAAGTTTCAGGAGCATAAATGAAAGGGGGGATCCCAATGGAATCCCCTCTTCTCATCAAGGCTATTTCTGGCTTTAGTCCTCGAGCTTCTTCCAAAGCTTCTCAAGGTCATAGAAATCCCTGAACTCCTGGCTCATGAGGTGAACGACCACAAAGCCGCAGTCTATCAGCTCCCAGCCATCGCCATCTGGCGTCTTATGCCTATCTCGAACCTCTATGCCCTTCTCTGAGAGAAAGCCCCAGAGATCTCGTACTATTCCTCTGAGATGCGCTACGCTTGTGACTGTGGAAATGATGAAGTAGTCAGCCCAGTTGCACTGCTGGCTTACGTCTACCATGATGGTATTCAATCCCTTGCGCTCTTCTATAAAAGCCATTAACTGCTGGGTAAAGTCCAGCTTCTCTTCGTTGGTCATCGTTCCTCCGCTTAAATTATAACCTATATGCTCTAGCCTTGAACAGGCCAGAGTCTCTCGCCCCTGGCAAGAGCTGCCTCGATAGCAAGCTGATTTGGGCTTGCTGTATTGTATTTCGACCTGCTGTGCTCAAGTCTTGCATAGAACACCTTCTCAAAGAGCTGGTGCAGGTCCTGGGCCTCCCTGAAGAAGGATGCTCTTTGATCCTGAGTCAGAAACGGCCTCCCCTCTTCCAGATAGTCCGCGCAATATAAAGCAGCTCCAAGATAGCCCATATCCATAGATCCCAGCGTATGGCACTCAATGGCCTTGCACCATGAAATAGGGACATCGGGACAATAGAGGCTTGCCTTGTAGCTGGCAACATAGCCGTGATTGAGCACAGGGTTTGCCAGCTCATAGCTGTTCAGCTCAAAGCCTGCCTTGCGGCAAGTCTCAAGCACGCTTTCAAAGGAGTCCTCTCTTGAGCTGTCATGCATGAGCCCCAGAAAGCAGGGGGCATCCAGGCTGCCATGCCTCATTATGCTCCCGCCCTCTCCATACTGGCCGATTATCCTCTCAATGCAGGCCTTTACCCGCATGCAATGTCCCAGCCTTCTTTGGGATATTCTCAAGCTGACATACTCATATAGCTTTTCAGGGCTATCGATCACCATAAAGGCCTTTCTCCTCTACATAAGCAAGAGCACGCGGTGAAAGCCCTTCCAGCCTTCCCTGCCTGACGGCAGTTGCGCTCTGCACCATGATCGGGTTGTCTATGCACTCATAGACAAATCCTGGATATGAGACCTTGACCAGCGGCCTGGTCTCCATTCGCCTGAATATGAGGAACCTGACCTCCTGGCACAGGTCCTCAAACCTATGCCATTGCTCAAGACGCCCCACCAGGTCATCTCCCATTACCAAGCCCAGCCTATCAGTGATTCCATGCTCTCTCTTGAGCTGGATCACTGTGTCGTAGGTATAGGAGATTCCCTTCCTTCTGATCTCAACATCGCTTATGAAGATGCGCGAGGCTTCTTGCCTGCCATAGATGTCGCTGTAGTCCAGAAGTGCAAGCTCAAGAAGCTTGAGCCTGTCCTCAGCGCCTGCCTGAGCAAGAGATTCCTGCTTGAAGTTGCTGACCCATGCGGGCACCATGGCAAGATTCTGTACGTTGGTGCTGCTAAGCACCAGATGAGCAAGGTTGAGATGACCTAGATGAACTGGATCGAAGGATCCTCCAAGCATCGCAAGCTTCATCACGTTTGCGACCAATGCTCGTCGGCAAAGTCAGCATCCATGCCAAGTGGCTTGGCAAAGCCGCTGTCAGGCTTGTGATTGACCATTGCCATGAAAGCCTGCTGAATTGCAAGAAGCTTGTCTTCCATATAGATGGACAGAGGAAGCACAGTCTTATCTGCATACTTGGCCTTGAGAAGCTCAAAGCGCTCCAGCGCTCCAGGCTCGTCAAGCTTTGTGCCGATTATGCACTCCTGCTTTCCAGTGACAAGCTCCTCAGAATAAGCAGCAACCTCCTTGTGCAGGATGTCATAGGCATCAAGGCAATTGGGATCTGATAGATCGACTAGATAGGCCAGGCCTCTGGTCCTGCTTATATGACGAAGGAACTTGAATCCCATTCCCGAGCCTTCGCTGGCGCCTTCGATGATGCCTGGTATGTCTGCAAGCACTATGTCCTGGTCGGCATACCTCATCATCCCAAGAACCGGGATGCGAGTGGTGAATGGATATGGAGCCACTTCGCTTCGGGCATTGGTGAGCATGTTTATCAAGGAGCTCTTTCCAGCATTGGGGAATCCCACAAAGCCGATGTCTGCTATGATAAGGAGCTCAAGGCCCACCCTTGCTGCCTGGCTAGGCTCGCCAGGCTGTGCAAAGCGAGGAGTCTGCCTGGTTGCGGTGCGGAAGTGGTAGTTGCCAAGTCCGCCCCGTCCGCCTTCAAGGAAGACGAATCGGTCTGTGTCTGTGAGATCCTTGATTATGGCTCCTGTATCAGGATCCTTGATCACCGTGCCTCTTGGCACTGGAATCTCTATGTCGGCGCCCGCTCGACCATAGCATCGGGCTCCGCTGCCATTCTGTCCGCCTTCAGCCTTGAAGCTCCTTATGGTCTTAAGATGGCTGAGGGTGCGCAGATTGTCCTTTACTACGAATACAACATCTCCGCCCCGGCCGCCATCGCCGCCATCTGGGCCCCCCTTCGGAACGCATCTCTCGCGCCTGAAGGAAACACAGCCGTTGCCTCCTTTTCCGGAGGCAACGTCTACATAGGTTTCGTCTGAAAAGCCGAACATAATGTTATTTACTCAGTTACTATGCTGACGTACTTGCGGTTGTTCCTCTCATGAAAAAGAACAGTTCCACCAACCTTTGCATAGAGGGTATAGTCTGATCCGAGACCAACATTCTCTCCCGGGTGGATCTTAGTGCCGTGCTGGCGCATGATGATCTCACCGCCCTTGACGAGCTGTCCGCCATAGCGCTTTACGCCTAGTCTCTGGGAATTTGAGTCTCTTCCGTTTCTGGAGCTTCCGCCGCCTTTCTTATGTGCCATGAAATTGCCTCCTTAACCTTCAATTGCCTTGACTGAAATCACGCTGTAGGTTTCACGGTGTCCCTGGGTCCTTCTGTAACCCTTCCTCTTGTGGAACTTATAGACTCTCACCTTGCTGTCCCTGAATTCGTCCTTCAGGGTCGCCACGACCTTGGCTCCCGCAACATATGGGGTGCCAAAACGAGCATTCTCTCCGTCGACAACAGCGAGCACAGACTCATAGGACACATCAGATCCGACTTCCACATCATTGATGTGGTCGACTGTCAGGTCTGCACCTACTTCCGCCTTATACTGCTTGCCGAGGATCTCTACCAGTGCATACATAGCATCACTTCCTTGTTTAGATTCTAGGAACTTATAGCATCTAGCAGGAAAAAGCTCAACACAAGGCTGGAAAAAACATGGAAATGGCGCTATTTACATCCGACCGTTCGGTTGGTATAATGAAGCCATGAATACCACTAGACAAGCCTTGATGGACAGCTTTCTCGCCCTTTCAGCCCAAAAGGGCCTTGAAGGGCCCAGCATAAGCGAGCTTGCAGCCAGCGCAAAGATAAGCAAGCCCTCCTTCTATTCCCATTTTCCAAGCAGGGATGCGCTGCGCCAGGCTTCAATCGACCAGGCCCTCAGAGCCCTTGATGCAAGGGACCTCAAGATCAAGCTGACACCTCAGGACCCGCAGCAGAACCTCTTCGATTGCTTCAACCTGTTCTGGGATATGTTCAGCTCCACTCGCACCAGCCTTCTCTACAGGATCATCCGTGGCCAGAGATGGGTTGACAGCCAGGCTCATCTTCTGAACAGGAGGATAGAGTCCATGGCCTTCAGCCAGGCTGAGGTTGTGCTTGAATACCTTGACCAAAGAGAGAGGCTGCACATCAAGGACCTTGATGCAGCTTCGCACCTGCTGGGACTGGCGATCCTTGATCTTCTTGACCGGATACAGGAAGAAGGAGTCCTGGACAAAAGCTCCGAGGACTCCTTCTTCTCCGAAGCAGAAAGCTTCATCGAGAGATTCTGCATTCTTCTAGGCTGATCTACATCTCCTCCAAAAAGGGTATGCCGATTATCTCATAGGCGCTCTTGAAGGTCTCAAGAAGCATCAGGCAAAGCCCAACCCTAGCCTTTGAAAGCTCGGCCGTCTCGGCCTTGAGTATCTGGGTGTCATGATACCAGTGGGAGAAGACCTTGGAGAGCTCAAAGACATAGGTGCAGAGCAGGCTTGGGTCGTAGCTCTCGGCGCTCTTGTCCAGGACATCTGGATAAGAGGCAAGGGCCTTGATGATCGATCTCTCATCGTCAAGGGTCAGCAGGCTTGGATCAAAGCCGTCCAGGCTTCCTTCATAGCGCTTCAGTATGCTTGAAAGACGCGCTCCCATGTACTGCAGATATGGGCCGGAGTTGCCTGTGAAGGAGAGCGATTCGGCTGGATTGAAGGTCATGTCCCTCATGGGATTGACCTGGAGAAGGTAGTAGTTGATGGCGCCCAGGGCTACATAATGAGCTGTCCTGGCTGCATCATCAAGCTCGCCTTCCCTGTCCTTCTTGCGAATCTCCTCAAGGGCCATCTCTGTCAGCTGCCTGAGAAGCTCGTCGGCATCGACCACTGTGCCTTCCCTGCTCTTCATCCTTCCATCAGGCAGGTAGACCATGCCATAGGCCAGATGATAAAGGCTCTTGGCCCAGTCGAATCCAAGAAGGCCAAGGATATAGAAGAGGACCTTGAAGTGATAGATCTGTTCGCTTGCAACCACGTAGATCAAGGTATCAAAAGGCCAGTCCTCGTGCCGCGCTATGGCAGTGCCGATGTCCTGCGTTATGTAGAGGGAGGTTCCATCGCGCCTGAGGAGCACCTTCTTGTCCAGCTTGATAGGAGCCAGGTCGACCTGAACAGATCCATCCTCCTCCCTGGTGAAGACTCCCTTTGCAAGGCCCTCGAGTATCTTGTCCTTTCCAAGCTTGTAGGTGTTGGATTCGTAGTAGTACTTGTCAAAGCTGATTCCCATGGCCTTGTAGCTCTCTTCAAGGCCGTCGAGAGTCCATCCATTCATCCTGGTCCACAGGGCAATTGTCTCAGGGTCCCCGGCTTCCCACTTCTCAAGCATCTCCTGGGCCTGGGCCTCGGCTGTAGGATCCTCCTTTGCCCAGTTGGCGAACTTCACATAGTACTCTCCGACCAGGTGGTCGCCCTTTATGCCGGATGAAGCCGGATCCTCACCCTTGGAGAACTTCTGATAAGCCAGCATTGACTTGCAGATATGGACTCCTCTGTTGTTGATGAGATTGACCTTCCTTACATCAGCTCCGCAGGCCTTGAGCAGGCGTGCAACGCAGCTTCCTATGGAATCATTTCTCATATGGCCAAGATGGAGGGGCTTGTTTGTGTTGGGGCAGCTGAACTCAACCATGATCCTGCGGCCCTTGAGGCTGGATGTATGTCCAAAGCCTTCGGTCCTTGCCTGGGTGAAGAGCTGCATGGCCAAGTCTGCAAGCCCAAGGCGAACGTTCAGGTAGCCGCCTTCAATCAGGATCTCGCCCTTTGGGCTGGAAGGATCGGCCATAAGCGCTTCCCTTACAGCAGAAGCCAATGCAGCAGGGGCCTTGTGGAAGGCCTTGGAATAGGCGAACATTGCAATGGCTATATCCCCGAGCTCTGGCTTTGGAGGGGTGAGGACGACCGGCCTTGGCAGGTCTGCCTCTATGTTGGCTTGACTAGCCATCGTGACTATGGCCTGGTATACTGCATCAGCCCACTTGCTTTTTGTCTCAGCGTTCATAACATCTCCATCAAAGAGCGACGGAAACTTCGCCAGCACTAATTATCTGACGCTCACCATTCTCTCTTTCAACTATCAAGCGATAATCATCAAGAATCCCGACGGCCTTGGCCCTGTAGCTGGACTGTCCGCTGACCATCAGGTCTTTTCCTATAATAAAGCAGTTTTTCCGGTATTCTTCAAGGCAACAAGCCCTGTCCAGATTAAGAAGGCTGTCGGCAATCGCCTGTCCAAGCTCCAGCTGGCTTGCAGGGCAGCTTTTCATGTCGTCAAACAGGCAGCCTGCCTTGTCTCTTATTTCAGGCGGAAAATCCTGGCCTGCAAGATTCACCCCGCAGCCGATTATGATAAAAGGACCGGCTACCTCGGCAAGAATGCCTGCAACCTTCCTAGAGCGATAGTAAAGGTCATTAAGCCACTTGATTCTTGTCTCGATGCCGGTGGTGCCAAGGATTGCACGCCTAAGCGCAACGGCTGCCTGGCCTGTAGCCAGCAGGCAGTCAGGCCCCAAGGGCAAGGCAATGCTGATGTATACACCTCCAGGTGGAGAGAAGAATCCATGGTCGCTTCTGCCCCTTCCCTTGGTCTGTAGAAGAGCCTGTATTGCCAGGCCTTCATGCGCCTGGCCTGCTCTTGCCAGGTCCTTGAGATAAGCATTTGTGGAATCAAGGGACTCAAGGACCCTTACATCAGCTTTCAATTCGCACCCTCGGAAAGGGTTGCATTGACAGCCACTGGAGCTGGCATTGGAATCTCCATGCTATCCTCATCCTCTCGGCCAAGCTTGTCGACAGGGCCACGGTCAGGGCCTTCAAGAAGCCTTGGATTGGTAAGGTAGGCCTTTATGTTGCGAAAGGCATTTGCAAAGTAGCTTCCGCTGCAGATCCTCTCATCCATGACCACCCCCAGAGGCAGGCACTTCTTGAAGACGATCTCCCCTTTCTCGCGAAAGGCCACCTCGCGCATATTGCCTATTGTGATGAACACGCTTGTAGTGCCAAACTCATAGACATGGTGATAGATGTGGTTTGTCTTGATCGATGCCAGGTTGGATACTGTCAGGCTTGTATGGAAGGGAGAGGCATTGATGATGCTGCTTGGAAGCCAGCCATGCTTGTCCATGAACTTGAAGATGCCGACTCCAATGTTGCATAGTCCTGGAAGTTTCAGAAGCGTCTTGATCAGCTTGTCTGTGGAGTTCGAGTTCTCCTTGCTCCTGTTGTCGTTGATGTACTTGTCGATCTTGGATTGCACGACCAAGACGTCGTCATCCATGTCGAAGCGGATCTTGCTCATGGTGCCCTCATCATCAGCGCTGTTCTTTAGCACGACCATGGCCACATCAAATGCGTTTCGGTCATAGATCTTCTTGTTCACAACAAAGCGATTGAGAAGGGGGTAATGCTTGGCTGTCCTTAGATAGGCTGCAATGATGACGCCAAGGTGGCTCATGTAGACGCCTTCTCTTCTCTTTTCCTTGATGTAATCGCGAATGGTATCCACTGGAATATCCAGGGTGATCATATTCATAGCATCATAGCGCTTGTTCATTATATATGGCACAACCGTGTACATTGGGTCAGCGTCCTTGACCCTCCTGCCGTCTTTTCTCATAAGGTTCTCCCTTTCGGGTGCAATAGTATAATAAAACCATCCATAAGGTAAATATCGTTGCAAACATAGGCAAAGCAAGATTCTGTAGTGGCCTCTAGTTAATATTGGCCACTTCCCTTTTCTTTCTGGAAACGATAGAACAGCTATATGCCAGTGTCCGCACAATCCCAAAAGGCCTTCAAGGCAGCCTTCCGTTCCACCCTCCCCATCATGGCAGGCTTTCTGTTTCTTGGCTCAGGCTATGGCCTTTACATGCGCTCGCTTGGCCTTGAGCCCTGGTGGCCAATGCTCACAAGCCTCTTGATCTATGCAGGCAGCATGGAGTTTGTCACTGCCAGGCTGCTGCTTGGAGCCTTCGATCCTATCGGAGCCTTCCTAATGACCCTGGCTGTGAACTCAAGGCATGTCTTCTATGGTCTAGCCCTGCTGGACAGCTACCAGGTGCCACAGAAGCAGTATTTGATATTTGGGCTTTGCGACGAGACCTTCTCCATAAACAGCAGCGCCAAGGTGGATGAGGACATCAACAGAGGTCTCTTCTACACCTGGGTGACGGCACTAAACCAGCTCTACTGGCTTGCAGGCTCCACCATTGGAGCCTTTCTCTGGGGCCTTGTCTCGCGCGTAGAGCTCAAGGGTCTTGACTTTGTTTGCACTGCCTTGTTCGCTGTCATCTTCCTTGACAGCTTTCTCAAGGAGAAAAGTCACGCCAGCTCCACGCTTGGCATAGTGCTCTCAGGAGCCTGCCTCTTCATTCTTGGGGACGGCTTCATCCTGCCAGCCCTATTCCTGATTGTCTTGGCCCTTATGCTTCTGCATAAGCCTCTAGGGAGGTTCTATGAGCACGATTGAGCGCCTTGCCACCATCGCCCTTGTCATCCTGGGAACCCAGCTGACAAGGCACCTCAGCTTCTGGATCTTCTCCAAGAACAATGAGCCCAGCTGGGTCAAATACCTCGGAAAGGCCCTTTGTCCAGCGATCTTTGGCTTTCTTCTTGTCTATTCCCTTAAGGGCTATGGAAGCACTGCCTGGCAGGCAGCAGCTGCCCTTGGCGTCACTGCTCTTCTGCACATCTTCAAGCGCCAGATGCTTCTGTCCATCGCAGGCGGGACTCTCTGCTACATGCTTCTAGTCAACTTGATCGGCTAGATGACAACATTTACCAGATCACCCTTCCTAAGGCCCGGCTTATCCGGGACCAGGACCTCAAGGTAATTGCCAGTAAGAGCCTTCCAGAAGTTCTTTTCCCTGCTCTCAAGAATTGCTTCGGCAGGGCGTCCCTCCTGTCTCTTCCTGTAGCGCTCCAGATTCTCCTCTGCCATCTTTCTCAGCTCTGCTGCCCGCTGGTCCCGCACTGATTCGGGCACCCTGTCGGTGGCGTGGAAAAGAGGGGTGTCAGGCCTTGGTGAGTAAGGGAAGACATGAAGGAATGCAAAATCAAGGTCCTTGAGCCTCTGATAGCTTATCTTCCACTCCTGCTCATCCTCTGCAGGAAGACCCGCTATCACATCGCAGGCGATGAACGGATCATCCTTGACCTTGCGCAAGGCCTCGATGACAAGGGCCAGCTGCCCCGCATTGTAATGCCTGTTGACCCTCTGTAGGACCTTGTCGGAAAGGCTCTGGACAGGAATGTGGAAATAAGGCTGGACACGAGGGTCGCTGAGGGCATCAAGCAGCCTCTGGTCTATGCTGTCGCTCTCCATGGAGCTGAGGCGGATCCTCATGTCAGGTCCAAGGACATCCAGAAGCCTTTGGACAAGGCCGCCAAGCCCCATCCCTCTTCTGTCGTACATGCTCAGGTTCACGCCAGTGAGAACCATCTCATGATATCCTGCCTTCTCAATCTCCAAGGCCCTTCTGGCGGCAACTTCGGCATCCAGGCTCACGGAGATGCCTCTGGCCACATGCACGCGGCAATAGCCGCAGTTGTTGTCGCAACCATCCTGCACCTTGAGATAAGCCCTGCTGTGCCGTGTGAAGGAGTTGGCATCAAAGCTGAAGGGCCCTCCATCAAGACCCAGGTCGAGCTTGGTCCTGTCAGTCTGCTCGTTGGCTATGAAGCTGTCTACGCTGAAGCCCTTGGCCAGATGCTCAGGAAGCTTCAGCAGGGCTGCCTTGGCTCCAAGCCCAAAGACCTTGACAGGCCCCAGCTTGCGCAGCTCCTCTGCATTGAGCTGGGCATAGCAGCCTGTGGCTATGACAGTGGCGCCCTGGACTCCAAGGAACTTGCGGATCATCCGCCTGGCCTTCTGCTCGGCCTTCGTGGTCACGGTGCAGGTATCGACCAGATAGTAGTCGCAAATCTCGTTCTCATCATCAGCAAGCTGGAACCCAGCTTGCCTGAAGGCCTGCATCAGGGCCTCGCTTTCACATTGGTTGAGCCTGCAGCCCAAGGTATAGACAAACGCTTTCATGGCCTTGATGATAACAAATCTGAGATAATCTTCACAAGCCTTGAAGAAGTCGGCCAAAGGCTGTATTTTATGGCTAGTCAGTTGATAATCTACAAGGAGAGTAAATATGGCATTTTCAGATATCATGAAGGCCAAGGCCGTCAAGCTTGCAAAGAGGCTTGTCCTTCCAGAGGGAACAGAGCCAAGAACGCTCAAGGCAGCAAGCCTTATACTGGAGCAGAGGATTGCACGCTCAGTCACCCTGCTTGGCAATGTTGAGGCCATAAAGGCAGCAGCAAAGCAAAACGATGTGGATCTCAAGGGCCTGACCCTTCTCAACCCCTCCTCAAGCGACAACCGCCAGAAGTACGCAGACGAATACTATGAGCTTCGCAAGGCAAAGGGAATGACACCCGATCAGGCTTACGCCGACATCATCGACCCGCTTCGCTGGGGTGCAATGATGACTCGCCTCAAGGATGCAGATGCCATGGTTGCAGGAGCGCAATCCACAACAGCCGATGTGCTCAGGGCATCCTTCACCATCATCAAGACAAGGGCCGGAATCAAGAGCGCCTCAAGCTGCTTTGTCATGGCTACCCCTGCGGCCAAGTACGGCGCAGATGGATCCTTCATCTTCTCAGACTGCGCCACAATCCCCAATCCGACTGCCGAGCAGCTTGCTGAGATAGCTGAGCTTTCAGCCTTGTCCTGCAAGACCTTCCTTGGAGTCGAGCCGGTTGTCGCAATGCTCTCCTACTCAACAAAGGGCTCTGCCAAGGGAGAGCTCGTTGACAAGGTCATCCAGGCTACCGAGCTTGTAAAGGCCAAGTGCCCAGAGCTCCGTGTAGACGGAGAGCTTCAGGCAGATGCAGCCATGGTCGCCTCTGTAGGCGCCCAGAAGGCTCCAGGCTCCACAGTTGCAGGAAAGGCCAACACCCTGATCTTCCCCGACCTCCAGGCAGGAAACATCGGCTACAAGCTGGTGCAGCGACTTGCAGGCGCCCAGGCTTATGGACCTATCCTCCAAGGCTTTGCAAGGCCTGTCAGCGACCTGTCCCGCGGATGCAGCGTAGAGGACATAGTCGTCACAGCCGCGGTCACGCTGGCTCAGAGCGAGAGCCTGAACTAGCTGAAACGCTGATCAGAGGGGCTGTGCAATGCGCAGCCCCTTTTTTATACTTGATTTTGGAGGGACACCCATGAACATTCTGTCTACAATAGGCAACACGCCTCTCATCGAGCTCGACAGGCTTGAGACCTCTGCTGTTCTCCTTGCCAAGGTTGAGCTGTTCAACCCAGGCGGATCGATAAAGGACAGGGTCGCCCTTTCCATGATCGAGGAAGCTGAGAAGGAAGGAAGGCTGCATGAAGGCTCGGTGATCATCGAGCCTACCAGCGGAAACACCGGCATAGGGCTTGCACTGGTTGCAAGCATCAAGGGCTACAGGACAATCATAGTCATGCCCTCCTCAATGAGCGAGGAAAGACGGCAGACCATAAGGGCCTATGGTGCAGAGCTTGAGCTCACACCCGCTGAGACGGGGATGGCTGGCTCCATAGAGAAGGCCAACGAGCTTGCAGCCTCTATTCCAGGAAGCTTCATACCCTCCCAGTTCGACAACCCCGCCAATGTACTGGCTCACTACAGGACCACTGGACCCGAGATCTGGGAGCAAAGCGGCCACAAGGTGGATGTACTTGTCTCAGGAGTCGGCACAGGCGGCACTCTCACTGGAGCCGGACGCTATCTTAGGTCCTGCAATCCAGGGCTGAAGATCATAGCAGTGGAGCCAGCAGCCTCCGCTGTTCTTTCCGGCATGAGCAAGGGCAAGCACAACCTGCAGGGAATTGGAGCAGGCTTCATACCAGCCATACTTGACCGAAGCCTCATTGATGACATAGTCAAGGTCAAGGAAGAGGATGCATACGAGACAGGACGGCTTCTATGCCAGAGGCAGGGGAACTTCGCAGGCATCTCCAGCGGAGCTGCTGTGTGGGCAGCCCTGAGCATCAGCAAGGCCTATGAAGGCAAGAGAATTGCAGTCATTCTTCCAGACAGTGGATCCAGATACCTGTCCACTCCCCTCTTTAAATGATGGACAAGAAGCAAATTGAGATAATCGCCAACACGGCACAAGCCCTCAGCCAGGATAGGTCTGAGTCATTTATAGGGCTGAAGGATTCCACCCAGAGCCTGGCCGAGGACATCCTGGGGGCCATGTTCCCCTTTCACATGTCCTCGATCTCTCGCCAATGCCAGCCGCTATGCAACGGCATAATGGGAATAACCAACATCTTCATGAAGGCCAAGTCCGTCTTTTCCTTTGTAGCCCAGGATCCAGATGAACTAGCAGGCCTTCTGGTCGAAGGAATCCCTTCCATAAAGAAGGTCCTTGACACCGATGCCCAGGCAGCCTATGAGGGCGACCCTGCGGCAAAGAGCATAGATGAGGTGATTCTCACCTATCCAGGGTTCTTCGCCATCGCCATGCATCGCATAGCTCACTTCATCCTTGGCCTTCAGATCCCTCTGGTGCCAAGGATCATCAGCGAGTACGCCCATATAAAGACCGGCATAGACATACATCCAGGCGCCACCATCGGCCCATATTTCTTCATTGACCATGGAACCGGCGTAGTCATAGGCGAGACAACGACCATCGGCGAGCATGTGAAGATCTACCAGCATGTGACCCTTGGAGCGAAGAGCTTCCCAACAGCCCCGGATGGAACGCTGATAAAGAACCTCAAGCGCCACCCGGACATCGGCAACAATGTGATAATCTATGCAGGGGCGACAATCCTCGGAGGATCGACCCATATTGGCGACAACGCTGTGATTGGGGGCAATGTATGGCTCACCCATAGTGTGGAAAGCGGGATCATGGTCACTGTTGCAGGTCCCGAGCTGAGAAGCAGATAACCATCAAGGCCTGCTTCAAGCATGCTGCCTGAAGGCCTTGGCCATAGCCGCTATCTCGCTTACGCTAAGGGTCTCTGCCCTTCTGGAGGGTTCGATTCCAGCTTCTCTGAGCCTCTGCTCCACATTCTCAAAGCGTGCCTTGAGGTTGTTGGCTATCGTCTTTCTTCTCTGGGCGAAAAGGGTCCTGTTTAGGCTCAGGAAGACCTCCCTGTCCGCCTTGTCCACCTGGCTCTTGTCCAGGCGAGTGAGAAGTATGGCCTGGGAATCTACGTTCGGAGGGGGGAAGAAGCAGGAGCCGGGAATCTTCATCAGTGGCCTTGCGGCATAATCAGCCTGAACAAGGACTGACAAGGATCCCCACATGTCTGTGCCAGGCATTGCACAGAGCCTGTCTGCCACCTCTTTTTGCAAGGTGAATTCCATGACTGGGGCATGACATCCTGCCTCAAGAACCTTGGCAATGCAGATGGACCCTACATTGTAGGGAAGGTTGGCGCACAGGCAATCAGGAGCGCCGTGGGTCCTGTAGTATTCGTCGAAGGTCTTCAGAAAATCGCCTTCAACAAGCTCAAAGCCCTTCTCATCGGCAAAGGCCTCCTCTCGGAGTATTCGGCAGAATCCATGATCTATCTCAAAGGCTGTCACATTGGCTCCTCGATCAAGAAGCGCCTTCGTCAAGGTCCCAATTCCAGGACCTATCTCCCATACCTTGCTCGCCTTGGCCGCTGCCTGGGCAAGCGTTGCCACCGCTGGTCGGGACAGGAGGAAGTTCTGGCCGAATTTCTTGGTAAGATTCAGCCCATGGGCTTGAAGCAAGGCTTTGATTGCAATTGGAGAATCGTAGGCGAAATCCCAGCTCATAAGCTTCCCTCCTTCTGTTCATTCTCCGCCTAGAATAGCCAAGAAGGCCTAGAAGGGTCAACAAGACAGCGCAACAGACTATGTAGGTGCACAACCCTGCCGGCTTGAAGGCTGAGGCCCAGCCAAAGAGGCCTTTCATGGCCTTGCAGCAAATCTGCAGAAGCCAGTCCAGCCAGGACAAGGGAAACAGCAGGTAGAGAATCCCTACAGCCATCACAGAGAAGGCAAGAAGGCCTCCTAGATAGCTGACCAGCAGGGCCTGGGGCCTGAAGGAGCCTTCAAGAGCCAGGCTTGCAGCAGCGCTTGCCAAAAGAGCTGCCAGAGAGGAGGAAAGGATGCCGGAAAGCCACAGGGGCATGAAGGTCTTCAGCACTCCATTGACATATCTGAGCAGTCCGACCAGCCCTAGCATGGCTAGATAGCTGTACAGGCCGCCAAGAGAGCATAGGCTAAGGGGATTGATGGCCTCCTGCAGGATCAAGGCTCCTAGCAGGCAGTCCAGGCCCTTGAGAGGAAGGCAGAGCATTATCACCGACCTTAGCAAGGACGGCTTTGGCCCTGCAAGCCAAAGGAAGGCCAGGCAAAGGACGATTCCCAAGATCCTTCCTCTCTTTCTGAGAATCAAGGCAGCTAGGCCTGTGAAGAAGCCCAGGTGCATGCCGCTGAGGGCCAGTATATGGCTTGAGCCGGCTTGCTTGGCAAGGTCTGAGACCTGGCTTGGCTGCTGGCTTCTTCCCAGCAGGAGCATGAGAGCAAGATTTCTTGGCTCGTCAGGGCTAAGACGCTTCTCTATTGCACTGATGAGCCTCAGCCTCTGCTCAGATAGCTCTCCAGGGCTTGATAGAGCCTTAAAGCTAGATGCAATGAAAAGCCCATCAGAGAAGGATCCCTCCATCTCAAGCTCAGTGCCATGGCTTACCAGGCCATAGGACCTGCAGATTGCTGGGCACAGTCCACGAGCATCCAGGCGATCTCCATTCTGGTCATAGCTGCCTTGAAGGGCCAGGCTGAAGAAAGTCCAGCCGGTCGAGGTGAGACGGCTGTCTTCAAGCAATCTGCCGCGAATCCGGGTGCAAGAAGCAGCTTCCTGGCTTAGGCAGGGTCTTGAGCAGGGGCTTATGGCAAGAGCTTGCAGAAGGCACAAGGACAAGGCCATAAGCCTTGCCAGAGAAGCCATCCTCTGCCTAGAGAAGGTCAGGGCGGCGCTTGAGATGCCGCTCAAGGCCACAAGAGCAAGAAGCATCCAAGGTCTTGGCCTTAGGATGCCTGCACAGAGGAATATGGATATGAATGCTGCTATAAATGTCGCTGCGCCCACATAGTCATAAGGCGCATCTTGCTATAAAAGCTCAAGAATCAGGCAAAGAAGAGCAAGATCGGATCCCTTATGGGCTTCCTTGAAGAGGCTCTGGCTGACCCTCTCTCTTTCCATGCCGTTTTTCCTGGCAATCTGGGCTTTCTCAAGAAGCTCATCAAGGCCTCTCTCGTTTCTCTTCAGATGGTTGAGAAGAAGGGCTCGAAGCTTCTCTGGGCAATGGAGGCTCCTGTTGTCGGGCCTCAAGCCAACAGCCATCTCGCTAAGCTCAAGGCTCTTGGTCCTGTCAAGGTCCTCCAGGGCATCCTCGATGGCGCCTAGATCGCTGTCAAGGGCGGGCTTGTAGGCTCCAGCTCTTCTTTTGAGCTCCTCCCTCTTCTTCATCACCTTGGGATCATTCTTGTCATGGCGCACCATCAAGCCCCAGGAAAGGGCTGCGCCAAGGCCAGCAAGCGCCATCTCATCGATGACAGGCACAGGATCGCGGACTACAAAGGCAAAGAAGAAATAGACAACCAGGAAGATGAAGGCTGATATGAAAAGGTGAGGAAAGTACTTGGTATCCTGCACCCAGCGATTGATGCCCGCATCGATGCAGGCATAAAGCTCATGATCCACCTTCTGGACCTCATCATCATCCAGGCTGTGGCTTGAGTACACCTCAAGGTCCTCGTTCTCATCCCAGAAAGCTCCGCTTCTGGGATCCTGGTACTCAGATAGAATCAGGTCCTTTTTGCTTCGTTTGATGAAGTATGCCTTCAAGAAAGCCTCCTTGAAATCATCTCAGCCAGCTGGCCTGCATCATGAGCTATGTCCTGGGTGAACGCCCTTAGATAGGCTTCATCCCTGTAGCCCCAGGACACCAGCACAACGCTTGCCGACATATTCTGAGCTGTCTGAAAATCGACTTCGCTATCACCAATATACATGAAATCTTCAAGCTTGACATCATTCTGGGTGCAGAAATCCACCAGGCCGGAGCAATCAGGCTTGTTGGGATATCTTCCACCCTGGCCGGCGACAAAGGCAAAGGGCCTGGAGGGGAAAAGGATGTCTATGACCTTTATTGCAAGCTCCTCCTTCTTGTTGGACAGCACGCCCAGTGCGCAGCCTTCCTGCTTCAGCCTGGCAACCAGGTCTCCCATTCCGTCATACAGTCTTGTCTGATCGCAAAAATGAGCGTTGTAGTAGGCCTCAAGGCTTTTCATGCCCTTATCTATCAGGCTTTTGCTATAGGATGCTCCAAGGCTGTCCATGCATCTTTCAAGAGCATTCCTGAGCCCATTGCCCACCACTGATCTCACAAGGCCTATGTCAACGCCTTGATAGCCCATGGTCTTCATGGCGTGATTTAATGCCGCCTGAATATCTCCTAGCGTATAAGCCAAGGTTCCATCTAGATCGAAGACAATGCCCTTCACTTTATGACCCTCAGGATGTAGACCTTCAGGTATTCGCTTTCTGGGAAGCTGAGCCTGACTGGGTGGTCGGCTGCCTGGCCGAAGGTTGCCAGTATCTGGATCTCTACGCCGCTGTCCTTGGCGCTCCATGCAAGCATTGTGCGGAACTGCTCCCTGTCCC
>JAQVSP010000088.1 GCA_028700425.1 Sphaerochaetaceae bacterium
TATTCTCAAAAAAACGAGTCGACGCCGACGGCATCGTTCAACGGTCAATGGAATTATTTATGCTTGTGGACATGACCACAACAGAGCCAGCCATAGCCAAGCGCATCTATGAAGCAGCCAGGCTCAAGGGAGCCAGCAGTCTTGATGCTCCTGTCTCGGGCGGAGATCGAGGAGCCAGGGAGGCCACGCTGTCCATAATGGCAGGAGGAGACCAGGATGCCTTTGAAAGGGCCCTGCCCTGCTTCCAGGCAATGGGAAGATCAATTGTCCTTGAAGGCCCCTGCGGCAGCGGACAGCATACCAAGATGGCCAACCAGATCACCATAGCCGGCACCATGATTGGAGTCTGCGAAGCCTTGGTCTACTCAAGGAAGGCAGGCCTTGACATGGATAGGATGCTTGCTACAATTTCAAAGGGCGCTGCAGGCTGCTGGACTCTTGACAACCTTGCCCCGCGGGTGCTCAGAAATGACATGGAGCCTGGCTTCATGGTGGACCATTTTGTCAAGGACCTTGGAATTGCCATCAAGGAAGCAGGCTTGATGAGCCTAAGGCTTGAGGGAGTCGAACTTGCCAAGAAGCTATATGAGGAGCTCCAGGGCATGGGGCTTGGAAGAAAAGGAACGCAGGCCTTGGCTCTTGCGCTGGACAAGGTGATAGAGAATGCAGACAACAAGTAATGGAGCAAGGCTCACGCTGGAAGGCACGGACATAAGCCTTCCTGTAATCAAGGACAACATAGGTTTCACTGGCATCGACATAACCAGGCTCAGAAGCGAGACAGGACTGGTCACCTACGACCCGGGGCTTGGCAACACCGCCACATGCCAGTCGCACATCTGCATTGCCAACGGCGAGAAAGGCACCCTGAGCTATCGAGGCTACGACATAGCCGATCTAGTGGAGAACTGCGACTTCATCGAGGTTGCCTATCTTCTTGTGAAAGGCGAGCTTCCTACCCCACTCCAGAGAAAGAACTACATGGAGCTTCTCAATCGAAACAGCCTTCTTCACATCGATATGACATCCTTTTTCAGGGACTACCCACAGCATGCCCATCCAATGTCGATCCTGGCTGCCATGGTGGCTTCCCTGTCCTCATTCTACCCAGAGATGGAGGACAAGGACCCTGAGGAGAACATCGACCTCACAGTGACCAACCTGATGAGCAAGATGAGGACAATAGCTGCCTTCACCTATCGCCAGCAGAATGGCCTGGAGTTTGTAAATCCATCCTACAAGTACAGCTACTGCGAGAACCTCCTGAACATGCTCTTCTCCACGCCGGTGGTGGAGTATACACCCAATCCTGTCCATGTAAAGGCTCTAAACCAGCTTCTGATTCTTCATGCAGATCATGAGCAGAACTGCTCAACAACGGCAGTTCGCCTGGTCGCTTCAAGCGAAGCCAATCTCTATGCCTCGGTCACTGCAGGGATCTGCGCTCTCTGGGGCAGCAAGCATGGAGGAGCCAACCAGGCTGTCATGCAGATGCTCCAGTCCATAAAGGACTCCGGGCTTACAGCCGAGCAGGTCATCGAAAAGTCAAAGGACAAGAGCAGCAACTTCCGTCTCTACGGCTTTGGGCACAGGGTCTACAAGACCTACGACCCTAGAGCAAGGATAGCAAAGCGCATGTGCTCTGAGGTCCTTGCCACACAGAAAGGAAGCGATGAGCTTCTTGACATCGCTACAAGGCTTGAGGAGCTTGCCCTGAAGGACGACTACTTCATAAGCCGCCATCTCTATCCAAACGTGGACTTCTATACTGGCATCATCCTTCATGCCATGGGATTTCCAGAGAACATGTTCACTGTCATGTTCGCTGTCGGCAGGCTTCCTGGCTGGATAGCCCACTATCTGGAATGGAACCATGACCCAAGCAGCAAGATAGCAAGGCCTCGCCAGCTCTATGACGGACCTGGAGTCAGGAAGGTCATTCCTATAGCTGAAAGATAGAGCACGGCAACTTACATTCAAAGAGCCTTCTGAAGAACCAGAAGGCTCTTTATTTCACCTTAAAAGAGTTTAATCCCATTACTTTCCAAAGTAATCATTGAATTAAGTCATGAGATTGGTTAGACTAGGCAATGAACACCCGCTCATACAAGGAAATCTTTCACAGCCCGTGTTAAAAATTTGATAAGGTGGTACAAAGAATGGCTAAAGTTGATTTAGGCAAGTATGGCATCAACAACGTTTCAGAGATAATCCACAACCCCTCTTACGATTATCTTTTCACCCAGGAGACCGATCCCAGCCTTGAGGGCTTTGACAAGGGACAGGTGAGCGAGCTGGGTGCTGTGAATGTCATGACAGGCATTTACACAGGAAGATCCCCAAAGGACAAGTACATTGTCATGGACGAGACCTCCAAGGACACAGTATGGTGGACAAGCGATGCCTACAAGAACGACAACCATCCAGCCAGCAAGGAGACATGGGATGCTGTCAAGAAGATAGCCCTTGAGGAGCTCTCTGGAAAGAAGCTCTATGTGGTCGATGCCTTCTGCGGAGCCAACAAGGACACAAGGATGGCAATCCGCTTCATAGTCGAGGTTGCATGGCAGGCTCACTTTGTCCAGAACATGTTCATCAAGCCAACCGATGCAGAGCTCAAGAGCTTCAAGCCAGACTTTGTGATCTACAATGCCTCCAAGGCAAAGGTGGAGAACTACAAGGCCCTTGGCCTCAATTCTGAGACAGCTGTCGTTTTCAACCTCACAAGCCGCGAGTCCGTGATCATCAACACCTGGTACGGCGGAGAGATGAAGAAGGGAATGTTCAGCATGATGAACTACTTCCTGCCTCTCAAGGGCATTGCGTCCATGCATTGCTCTGCTAACACAGACCTTGATGGACAGAACACAGCCATCTTCTTCGGCCTCTCCGGCACTGGCAAGACCACCCTTTCCACTGATCCCAAGCGCCTTCTCGTCGGCGATGACGAGCACGGCTGGGATGACAATGGCGTCTTCAACTTCGAGGGCGGCTGCTATGCCAAGGTCATAAACCTCGACAAGGAAAGCGAGCCGGACATCTACAATGCCATCAAGCGCGATGCTCTTCTTGAGAACGTCACCTTGGACAAGGACGGAAAGATTGATTTCGCTGACAAGAGCGTCACAGAGAACACCAGGGTCTCCTATCCTATCAGCCATATCAAGAACATAGTCCGCCCAGTCTCCTCTGCACCAGCTGCAAAGAACGTGATTTTCCTCTCAGCTGATGCCTTTGGAGTTCTTCCTCCAGTATCAGTGCTCACCGCTGAGCAGACCAAGTACTACTTCCTCTCAGGCTTCACTGCCAAGCTTGCTGGAACTGAGCGCGGCATCACAGAGCCGACTCCGACCTTCTCAGCCTGCTTTGGCCAGGCATTCCTTGAGCTTCATCCGACCAAATATGCCGAGGAGCTTGTCAAGAGGATGCAGCAGTCTGGAGCCAAGGCCTATCTGGTGAACACTGGATGGAACGGGACAGGCAAGAGAATCTCCATCAAGGATACCCGTGGAATCATCGATGCAATCCTCAATGGCGACATCAACAATGTCCCGACCAAGAAGATCCCCTACTTCAACCTTGAGGTTCCAACAGTTCTCAAGGGAGTCGAGACAAGGATCCTCGATCCAAGAGACACCTATTCTGATCCTCAGGCCTGGGATGACAAGGCCAAGGACCTTGCCTCACGCTTCATCAAGAACTTTGTCAAGTACGAAGGCAATGAGGCTGGAAAGGCCCTTGTGGCAGCCGGTCCAAGGCTCTAGAAAGCAAAGGCATCATGGATTCCATGATGCCTTTATTTTTGCTTCAGGAATACAGCAAGAGGCCCAGAAATGGGCCTCTTGTCGTGTCCGTGACAGTATTGTCAGGAATTGGCTGCTATGGTCTTCAAGAAGCTCTTGCACACCCAGGCTAGAGCCATCGTGCCAAGTATCACTATCATGGACAGCGCGTTGATCACAGGGCTCACTCCATATCTGATCTGGGAATAGACATAGAGAGGCAAGGTATCGCTTCCAGCTCCGGTTACAAAGAAGGTGATGACAAAGTCCTCAAGGCTCATTGTCACGCTCATCAGCAGTCCGCTCAGTATTCCAGGAAGGATTGATGGAATCACAACCTTGAAAAGGCTCTGGGTCTCTGTGGCTCCAAGATCCCTGGCGGCCTCGATGGTTGAATAGTCGAATTCGTCAAGGCGAGCTGAAACCAGCAGGAAGACAAAGGGCAGGTTGAAGGTGGTGTGAGCAATGTAGATGGTGAATAAGCCAAGATTTATGTTCAGCGAGGAGAAGAAGATGAGCATCGAGACTCCGACTATGACCTCTGGCAGGACCATTGGAAGATAGCTCACGGATATGATGGCCTTTCTTGCCTTGAACTGATACCACTTGATGCCGATGGCTGCCATCGATCCAAGGATAGTGGCAGTGATGCTGGACAGCATTGCGACCAGGAGGCTGTTTGTGAAGGCTGCCCACAAGGCAGAGGAATCAGTGAACAGCTTCTTGTACCACTGCAGCGTAAAGCCTGTGAAGTTCATCTCCTTTGTCTCATTGAATGAGTAGGTGACCACTACGATCAGAGGGATGAAGAGGAAGAACAGCACAAAAACAAGCATTATGTTGGAGAACGAGAGATGTACTTGGTTGTTTCTTGCGTGCAAGCGCTCAATGTCATGCTCTTTCATTGCTGTCTCCTTGATGGCTCAGCTTCACATTTGCTTCCACCTTGGCTTGCTGGCTGAGGCTGGACTTGGTCTTGCTGGATCCAGCATCCTTCAGCATCCACAGGACACCGAATGTAGATGCTAGGCATAGCACCACTGAAAAGGCGCTTGCCAAGGGAAGGTTGCGGGCTTTCTGGACTTGCTCGACGATGATGTTTCCAAGCATCGTGGATTCCTTTCCTCCTACAAGCTGAGGGACAGTGTATGCTCCGAATATTGGTATTGCAGTGAATATCAAGGCTGTGGAGATGCCGCTCTTGATGTTGGGAAGAAGAACCTTGACTATTGCCTGGAACTTGGTGGCACCAAGGTCGCGGGCAGCATCAAGAAGCGAGAAGTCGAACTTGTCTATAGTCGTGAAAAGCGGAAGTATTGAATATGGAATGTACATGTACACCAGAACGAGCACTACAGCTCCATTGTTGTACATCAAGTCCATGCCCTGGTCCAAAAGCCCTAGGCTCTGAAGCATATGGCTCAGAATGCCTTCAGAGGAAAGAAGGGTGATCCAAGCGAAGATCCTGATTATGGAGTTGGTCCAGAATGGGACCATGACTAAAAACAAGAGGAAGGTCTGGTTCTTGCTGCGTGCCATGGCGTATCCGGCTGGAAGGCTCAAAAGCAGGCAAAGCACCGTAGACAGCACTGTGATCCATATTGTCCTGAAAAGCACAACTCCATAGCTCTTGCTGAACATGGCCTGGTAGGCAGAAAGAGTGAACGGGTATTTCACTGTGCCGTAGATGTCACGTGTGAGAAAGCTATAGAGAAATATTATTGCAAGAGGTATGACAAAGAACACCAGCAGCCAGACGCCCATGGGGTACGAGTAGATCATTCCGAGCTTTCGCACCCTAAGCTCCGATGGCCGCCACTTCATTGTCCCATCTCCTTGATCAGGAAGCCATCTTCAGCTGACCATGAAACGTAGACATGGTCCTTCCACTCTATGTCAGGTCCGTCGTCCATGTAGTTTTCATGCTGCTTGAGCACCTTGACTGTTGAGCCATTGTCAAGCTTGACAAAATACTTGGACTGGAAGCCAGAGTACACAGGCTCCTCCACAACGCCAGAATAGCTGTTGATGAGCCTGTCTGCCTTTGTGTGAAGCTCGGTTGCGATATGCACCTTCTCCGGCCTTACAGTGTAGGCCACTTCCTTTCCAGGCTCCTGAGGCTCAAAATCAGTTACAAGAACCTCTCCACCCAGCTCCGGCACAAGGGCCTTCACAAGGTATTCGTCCTTGTAGCTTTCGAAGGAGACTACAGTTGCGGGATAGTAGTTTGTCTCGCCTATGAACTTTGCGACAAACTCAGTGGCTGGGGCTTCATAGATCTCGTAAGGAGTTCCAATCTGAAGAACCTTGCCCTTGTTCATCACAGCTATATGATCGCTGACAGACAAGGCTTCGCTCTGGTCGTGAGTTACATAGATGAAGGTGATGCCGACCTGGTCATGGATCTTGTCCAGCTCCACAAGCAGGTTCTGCCTGAGCTTGGCGTCCAGGGCTGAAAGAGGCTCGTCAAGAAGAAGGACGTTTGGCTCATTGATCAGGGCTCTTGCTATTGCGACACGCTGCTTCTGCCCACCAGAAAGCTGAGATGGTTTCTTGAAGACATGGTCCTCAAGCTGAACCATGCGTACAAAGCGCCAGACTTTCTCGTCAATCTCCTCTTTGCTTCGCTTCTTCAGCTTAAGCGCAAACGCTATGTTGTCATAGACGCTTAGATGAGGGAATAGAGCATAAGTCTGGAAAATCGTGTTGACATGTCTCTTCTCAGGTGGAAGGTCAAGAATGTCCTTGCCATCGAAGGTCAACGAACCAGAATCCGGATAATCGAAACCTGCAATTATCCTCAACAACGTGGTCTTTCCGCAACCGGAAGGCCCAAGAAGCGAAAAGAATTCTCCAGCATTGATGGTGACTGAGACATCATCAAGCGCCTTGAAATCCCCGAAAGCCCTTGTTATGTGGCTTGCTGCAACTGGAAATGTATTCAACGGTTTTCCAATTCCTCCATAAGGCAAATCATTCGTGCAATGAATAGTCCTAAATATTATCTCCTGTGTCAATAAAGAAAGGACTGATTTTCTACCGATTCATAGCGATTTTTTCCAGCTCTGGAATATGTAGAAAAATGTAGTTTCCTTTAGGGGCCTTTCTGATGAGCCTATTCTGAATTATTCTAGTGCTATAAAGAAATCACAGGAGGCTCGTAATGAGAACCAACAAGAAAGCGGCCTTGATAATATCCATCGTCCTGGCATGCATTGCAGTAGCCTTGATTGTAGCAGGAAGCCTTCAGCTTGCAAGGACGCAGTACTACTATCAGTATCAAAGAGGCTTTTTCCAATATTCGATGAGGCTTGGCAGCCACTTTGGCCATAGCGGCTCAATAGCCTATCTGATCGCAGGCTTTGCAAGCCTGGTCATGGCCTTGGGTCTTGGGCTCTATGCAAAGCTTGCATGCATCCTTGAGAAAGGAAGCGCATGTGACTGCAAGCCAAAATCACAGCCAGTCCAGCCCGAAGCAAAAGTCGAGGAGCCATCCCCGATTGAGCAATAGCATTCATCTTCATTGATGAAATAAGTCTTGCCACCGCCACCCTGCAGCCTACTCCCCCTAGAGTCAGCAGGGTGGCTTTCTTCTACACTACTGGCCAGATCAGGTCAAGCTCCTCGTCTTTTGTGCAGTGGAAGCCAAATCCCTCATATAGCCTTCTTGCATGATCATTGAGCTTGTCACACATGAGATATGCCTTTCGTGCCTTATGGTTGATGCCCCAGCGCAGGGCACTTGACATGAGAGACCTTCCAATGCCCCTTCCCTGCTCGCTTTTGCTGACTGCAATAGCGCGAATCCACAGCACCGGCTTGGAGGAAGAGCTCTGCAATGCTATGGCTATATAGCCGATGAGATTCTTCCCATAGCCAAAGCATAAAACCTCAGAGATGTCATCCTTGCCAAGATTCGGCTCAGTCTTGTCCATCCAGGATTCAAACCAGCTGGCGCTATCGCTCTTAAATCCCCTGCTCTGATCCTTGCAGGAGAGGCTCACTGCCTCAAGGCGCCCAGCATCCTCCCTTTTTGCAGGCAGGCAGATCAAAGGTGCATCCTTGTACATGAAAAGTGCATTGTTTACATATTCGCAGAACAAGGCGTAAGGCTCGAAGCCAGCCTGAAGCATCGGGTTTTCCCAATGGCTTGGTATGAAATCCATTCTTGTAGGCCTGGAAAGGCTTTTTGCCAGCTGAATGAGATTGTCGACATGGCTTGAAGCCCAGCTGAGAGTCCCGTCGCTTCTGAGAGCGGCGATCATGGCCTCATCATCCTTGAGGATCTGGGCATCCTGGTAGTCAGGGGCAACCATGTAGGCAAACGAGTTATAGGCAAAGCCCTTTGCGCGGGCCTGCATATCTAGAAACTGCTCTTGTGTCATAGCCCTAGGATAGCACTTATGGCTTTATGTGTGAATGGGCATAAAAAAGGCTCATGCACGTTTTCGGTGGAGACGGTTGTACATCCTGTCATCAAGTCCCTTTCGTGACTCATCCCAGATCTTCAGGAAGAAGCACTCGTCATCCCTGAACCCATAAGCTTGTCTTCTG
>JAQVSP010000089.1 GCA_028700425.1 Sphaerochaetaceae bacterium
TATCGCTTTCAAAGCCAAAGGATCCGGAGAAATCATCATAGGACCATGTGATTCCAGCTGGCATGTTAGCAGAGAGCTTTCCATTGGCAGCTGTCACATAGATGTCTCTCGGTCTCATTGATACATAGGTCTTGGAATAGGAAGGGTTGGTGTAGGTGACAACCAGATCACCATTGTCATCGTAATAGCTGACTGTGCTGTAGCTGGTCTTGTAGTCGATTACGCTTGATGCAAAGTCGAATGGATATCCTGTTCCAGTGATTCCCACCGACCAGTTATCTGACATTATGGAAGCAGACTCAATGTAAGCATCCAGGAGCAATCCTGGCAGGGCCTGGTCGCTTCCACCAATGTAGCCATAGGAATTTGTTTCCTGGTTCTCTGTGGCAAAGACGATTGCCATTGAGCCTTTGATCTCAGCATAGATGGCGCCCTCGCCCTTTGCTGAACCTACTTCCGAAATCAGTGTGGTATTAAGTGCAACTCCAGAATCGTTGGAAAATCCAGCGCTCTTTTCGTCGATATCATATCCGAAATACACCGTTGCGGATCCTGAGATGTCTGCAAAAGCCATTGAAGCGACCAATGCGACTACGATAAGTATAACAGAAAATTTCTTCATACTCCCTCCAGTTTTCGTTTGAACTATGGAATAAGTATGGCAAGCATCTATGTAGTGAATATGCTAGAAGAGAAGCGCTACGATGTAATAATGTGTAGCTTAGATGAAGAAAAAGGCTCAATTGCATATCAAAGAGACACAATTGAGCCTATTGTGTGGCTTTCGTCACAAAGAAAGGCTGCTTACTGAACGTCGACTACAGAGTAGCCAAGATCCTCTACTGCCTGCTTCGCCTTAGCAGCAGAGAAGACAGCCTTGTCGACCTCAAGGCTGGCCTGGGCCTTCTCATGGTCTGCCTTAACGCTGATGACGCCTTCAAGGCTTCCAAGGGCTTTCTGCACCCTTCGTTCACAGCCATTGCACATCATTCCTTCAATCTTGATGATCATATAATCTCCTTGCTTATCGCATTCTCCATCATGCTCTCTATCATGGCCATGCCCTTGGCTGTGGGATGCAGCCCATCGCAAAGCACATGGTCGTCTTCATCATAATCCATAGTCGCCAGGTCTATAAGCGAGCATCCAGAAGCCCTGGCTTCCTCGCGGACTATCGAGCAAAGCCCAAGGTAGTCCAGTCCATTTGCATTGGCCTTGTTGAAAGGCCTGTCAAGCCTCTTGATAGGCGTGCAGCAGAATACCTTGGCCTTTGGGTATCTAGCACCCAGGTTATGCAGCAAGGTTCTATAGGAGGACCTGAAGAAGGCAGGAGAAGCAGGGTCGATGGCTGACCCGTAATCATTGGTGCCTCCAAAAAGGATTATCAGGTCAGCTTCTCCAAGAAAGCCCCACCTTTCATATGAGGAGAAGCACGAGTCAATCGAGTGTGCCTCAAGTCCGCACGGGCTTATCCTTGCTCCGCTATAGCTCTGGTTGACCACAAGCTCCAGCTTCATCCTTGAGCACAGAAGCGCCCACCAAGTCAGATCTGCACTGACAACATCGCTGTCATCCTTGGGGTAGCAGGTATGGCAGGATGGTGGAATCATGCCCTTGAATGTTGATATTGAATCACCTAGAATCGAGATTTTGTTCATCAGGAGATAATATCACCTATTCGCTATCTGTGACAACTTAGGCATGAACCTCGTTGACCAAGGGCTTGGAGGCAAACCATGCATCCAGGTTCTCATAGGTGGTCCGTGCAATCGCTGACAAGGCTTCCTCTGTAAGATAGGCCTGGTGGGAGGAAAGCATGACGTTGGGCTTGGTAAGCAGAAGGGAGAGCTTGTCATCAGTTATGATCTTCTCGCTCTTGTCCTCATAGAAGTACTGTGCCTCCTCCTCATATACATCAAGGCCTGCGCCTCTGATGATTCCGTTGTTCAAGGCGCAGAGAAGAGCTCCTGTATCCACCAAGGCCCCGCGAGAGGTGTTGATCAGGAAGCTTCCGACCTTCATCTTGGTGAAAGCTTCAGCGTCTATGATATGACGGGTTTCAGGAGTAAGCGGGCAATGCAGGCTTATCACATCGCTTTTTGCCAGAAGCTCATCAAGCTCTACAGCCTGCACCCCATCAATCTGAACAGGATGAGGGTCATAGGTCAGCACATTCATTCCAAAGCCCTTGCAGATCTGGATGAAGGCCTGGCCGATCCTTCCAGTCCCTATCACCCCGGCAGTCTTGCCGTAAAGGTCTGTGCCGATCAGGTTGACCAGCGAGAAGTTGAAGTCTCTTGTGCGGATATAAGCCTTATGGGTCTTGCGATTGACTGTAAGGAGCAAGGCGAAGGCGAACTCTGCAACAGCATGGGGGCTGTATGCAGGAACACGAGCTATAGTGAGCTTGCCCTTGGCATATTGCAGATCCACGTTGCTGAATCCTGCACAACGCAAGGCAAGGAAGGTGCAGCCCTCCTCAACCAGAGCGTCTATCACATCCTTGTCAACTTCATCGTTGACAAAGGCGCATGCAGCCTGGCAGCCCCTTGCCAGAGGAGCGGTGTCCTTGTTCAGATGTACATCATAATACACGATCCTGTATCCGGGGTTGATTGCATCGAAGTGCTGCCTATCATAAGGCTTGGCATCGAAGAAGGCTATCTTCTTCATATAAGTCTCCTACGTCATCGAAAATATAAACAAAAAGCATTGCTGCGGCAACAAAACTAGGGATGTTCCATAATTGAGGCTAAATGCTCCTCATAGGTCCTAGACAAGTGAATGACCTTGTACTTGTCGTGCCTATAATAGAGGTAATCGGTGTCTGCTGGCTCAAGAGCAGCGATGATGGCAGAGGCTGCCGGGCATCCTATGCCGGTCTCCGGCAAGCCAGGAAGTCTTCGCGTGTTGAAGGAAGAGGAGGACTCAAAGTCCCTTGACTCAAGAGGCCTTTGCCAATCATCTATCTCATAGCGCGTGGTTGCGTCGATTCCAAGAGGCATGCCCAGCTCCAGGCGATTGTGTATGACTGAGCTAATCAAGGCAAGATCCTCATCATTGTCAGTCTCTCTTTCTATCATGGATGCAATGATGACAATGTCCTGGGGGCTGAAGGATCCAAGCTCCTCGGATCTATCAGACAGCGTCTGGCAAGTGGCGGCAAGCATTTGACTTGCAAGGCTTCTTGCAGGATTCTCCCTGTCAAGAGCATAGGTTCCAGCTTGAAGCCAGCCCTCATAGAAGGCCAGGCCCATCTCCTTGGCATAATCCTTGACTGTAGAAATGAACTGGCCCTTCTTGATCATGCTGCGCATGGCAAGGCGCTCATCGAGATCCTTTACAGTCTCGCCGCCAAAGACCGTGAAGCTGAGAGGCTGCACCTGGGCTTCCGAAGCGGTTACTGGATTGGCATAGGCATTGAAGTTTCCTATTATCAGGATTGTCATGACAATCAGGAAAGCAAGAAGGACTGCACATATGGCCTGAAGATAGTACTTTCTTCCGAATGCCAGGCAACTATCGATGACCTTTATAGCCCTCGTGCTGAAAATCGGCTTGCAGGCAGCAGCCTTGCTTTTCCTTTTGCTGCTTGCAGCCTTGTGTGGCAAGGCCTTTGGCTTGTTCGAGCTATCTTTTCTCTTCTTCTGCTCCATGACCCTAGTCTACCACAGGCTTGGGCAAGGAAAAAGAGCTTCTTCAAGATTAAGCCGCAAGTCCCGATTATTGACAAATCGCGACTCTGTTGTCTATTCTAATAACAAATTATTTATTTGCCGCATTCAACGGCAAGCAGAAAGGAAAATATGGAACAGAATGAAATTGCAAAGAAGGCCAACAAGGCGTGTCCTTGGCTTGTGGTTTTGACACAAGAGGACTCCCAGGGCCTTGAAAACTTGGAGAATGTCTCCAGCAAGGGCATTTTTGACAGCCCTGTCATCAAGAGAACCCTTTTCGTTACATCAAGAAGCTTCAATCTTGAACAGTACTCAAACATCGAGGCCCTCAGCGAGGATGAGACTGATGATTCATCCAAGATAAAGCTCGAGAACCTTGGTGTGTCTATCGCAGCCTCCTCATCAAAGGCTGTTGACGCCCTTAGCCATGACATAATGAATCTTGGCACATTCGGAAGAGTGCTGGTGTTTGGCTTCGGAGCTGAGGATGAAGGATTTGACAATGACATGTCCTACATCATCTCCAAGATCTCCAGCAACTCCACAGAGCTGATAATCTTCACTGACAAGGAAGAGAAGCCGGCCTACCTGCCTGAAGAGCTTTCAAGGATGGACCTTGCTGGCTTCCTGGCTACAAAGAACCAGGCTCCAGCTTCAGACTACAGGCCACGCGAGGACAGGGGTCCAAGAGACCGCAGGGATCGCGATTCAAGGCCACGTGACAGGGAGAGGCGCTTTGAGGACAGAGGGCCAAGGCCAGAGAGGTCCGAGAGACCAAGCAGGCCAGAGAGGTCCGAGAGGCCAGAGAGGCTTCCTCGTGAGCCAAGAAAGCCTAGGGAGCCAAGAGCAGAGCGCGAGCCAAGAGTATTCGTGCCGAAGTACAGCCTGGATGAGGCTGGCATCACAAAGGCAATGGAAGAGCTGGCAAAATATCCCGATCCTTCCAAGATCGAGGAAGTGTCCAAGCTGATCAAGAAGAACGTAGGTCTTTTCCAGAGATCCAACTTCATGGCCTATCTGCTTCTCTCCCAGGCAGGACAGGCCCAGGCACAGTCCAAGCCAAGAAAGCAGGGCGGCCCTTCGCTTAAGAGCAGGCCAGTTCCAGCTGATTCCAAGACCTTCTACATCAATGTAGGCTCCCAGGACAATTGCAGTCCAAAGGACCTGATTGGTTTCATCTGCAACGAAGGCGGCCTTGCAAGCGAGGACATCTATGCCCTTAACTTCCGCAACAACTTCTCCTTCTTCACAGTCGAGGATTCCAAGTGCGAGAAGCTCATTGATGCTCTCAACGGCAAGAATCTCAAGAAGAAGACCGTGAAGATCAACTACGCAAAGCCAAAGGAGCAGAAGGCTGAGGAGCCAGCTAAGGCTGAAGAGCCTAAGGAAGAGTAATGAAGGTCAGGGTCGTTGGCTGTGGATGCCTCAATGCTAATTGCTGCATTGTCGAGACACCCAGAGACAAGACCATTGTCATAGATCCAGGCGCGCCCGAGATTCTCGACAGCCTGGATCGGGCTGATCTCATCCTTCTAACCCATGCCCATCTTGACCATGTCCTTGGAGTGAACGCTGTAGCAGGGCGCTTTGGCTGCCCTGTGCTTGTGAGCTCCAAGGAAGACATGGAAGCGTGCCTTGAGGATTTCAATGGCTATGCAGATCAATCCATGATCGACGAGTTCAGGGCCATTAGAATAACAGGCTTCTTCAATGATGGCGACGAGATCGAGGGCCTCAAGGTCATAAGCACCCCAGGCCACACCATAGGATCTTCCTGCTTTCTCGGCGAGGGCCAGATCTTCACAGGCGACACTATATTCGCACATGGCTATGGAAGGCTTGACTTCAAGACCTCAAGCGCTTCAGATATGCTCAATTCTCTCAGAAAGCTGAGAAACCTTCCCAAGGGCACGATAATCTACCCTGGCCATGACGGCCAGGCTAGGATTGAAGATGTCTTCTATTTCTAGAACCTATTGGGAGACTCGTCCTTGTTCTTGCACTCCACACAAAGGACAGCAAAAGGAAGAGCCCTAAGCCGTCCTTCTGGTATTTTCTTCCCGCACTTCTTGCACACTCCAAAGTTGCCAGCCTTCAACCTTATTAGAGCCTGGTCAATTGCCTTAAGGCTTGAAGCATCAAGCTTGTTGACAGCTTCCATCTTGCTGATGGCCATGTCCTCGCTTGCAAGGTCAATACTATCTCTGATCCCCATAGTCCCCACCAGAGCCTGGAAATCATCATTGCTCTTCGCAATCTTGTCAATAAGGACGTTGCGCTGCTCGCTGAGCATCGCTTCCATCTCCTTTTCAAATGCTGTCATCTGATAGGCCATGAAAATCCTCCTGTTTCCTGTTGTTTGATTAATATGCACAAGCCAAAACGATTCGTCAACCGTCAAATACCCAGATTTGTTCAGAATGACGTTATTTTTTCGTCAGTCAGGATGGATTATTTTAATTATCCAGGACAAGTCAGCAATCGCTGGCTTGCAAGCTGACAGCTTTTAATCATCTTAACCTAAGGGTTTTGACAGCAATTATCCTTCTTGAAACAAGGACCTCTGAATAGACAAGGCTCGATGAAAAAGTGCAGTCAGCCAATGCTGCAAGATTATTGCAGGACTTGCCTGCCCTTCTGCAAGAAAAGATAGGAAAATCGACTCCTATCTTTCAAGAAAATCATCAATCCTCTTAAGAAGATCTGTGTAGGTCAGGGCATGAGGAAGGTCAGGGTTCTCCCTGATGATCTTCTCTGGAGAGCAGAACAGGCATGAGGCATCAGCCTCCTTGATCATGGCTAGATCGTTATAGGAATCACCTGTGGCGAAGACCTCAAAGCCAAGCTCACGCAGAGCCTTGACTGACTTGAACTTGCCATTCTGTGTTCTCATGCGGATGCCTCTTATGAAGCGCCTCTCGTCCAGGACAAGGCTGTTGCACCATATCGTCGGCCAGTCAAGCTGCCTCATCAAGGGCTTGGCGAATTCCTCGAAGGTGTCGCTTAGGATGAGAACCTGTGTTCTCTCTCGCAGGGCCTCCAGAAACTGCCTTGCTCCTTCCAGAGGCTTTATTGTGGCAATCACATCCTGAATGGCATCAAGGCTGAGGCCTTTTTCGTCAAGGATCTTCATCCTGTAGTCCATAAGAGCGGAATAATCGCTTATCTCTCGAGTGGTGAGCTTAAGCTCATCTATTCCTGTTGCCCTTGAGAAGGCAATCCATATTTCGGGTACAAGCACCCCTTCCAGGTCAAGACATGCTATCTTCATAAGCCAGCCTTCACTTCACCTTTGGCAGCACGATGTCGGGATTGATTTTTTCATCCTTCGAATCATGTGCCTTCTTCATGATCCTGCTGCCAGACAAAAAGATGGCAATAGGACGTCCGCCTTCCGTGTTGGCGCATATTATCTGAATGATGCTCATCATCGGAACGGCTAGGAACATGCCCACAATTCCCCAGATGTAGCCCCACAAGGCCAGGGCTATCAGGATTATGAAGGGGCTGAGATTGAGCTTTCCGCCTTGCAGGCGAGGATCTATAACGTTTCCAATCAGGAAGTCCCAGAAAACAAACCAGCAGGATATGAAGATCACCGGCCCCCAGGACGGGAAGAACTGGAGTATGGCTATCACAATTCCGCCCGTAGTGACAACGATGCTTCCGATGGTCGGTATGTAATTGAGGAAGAATGCCAAGAAGCCCCAGAGCAGTGCGAAGTCAAAGCCGATCAGCACGCCTCCGAGGTAGAACATCGCCCCTGTGACAAGGCTGATTATGGTCTTTATGGAAAGATACTTGGAGATCTGGCGGTTCATCTTCTCATAGAACTGGGCGACAAAGGAGATGTCATGGTTGGGAAGCAGCATATAGAGCTTCGGGAATATGGTAGACCTCTCAATCATGAGGAAGAACACGAACACGAAAACCATGACTGCAGTCTTGAGAAGGGATACTGTCGAAGTCGATACGGAGCGAAGCGTGGAAAGAAGCAGGTTCATCCAGTCAACTCCAATGCTGCTGAGAAAGGTGGAGCTTTCGTCCATGTCGAGCCATTGTCCAATGGATGTGGACTTCAGATAGTCATCGAACTCCTTGACCCTCTTCACATAGTCAGGGATCTTTCCGATAAGGGAATCGATTGTCATTGAGAAAACCCAGGTAAGGGCAAGGACAAGTCCCACTATCAGGCACATTACAATCAGCGTGATGATTGGACTTGGAACCTTCAGCTTCTCAAGCCTTGCGGTAAATGGATTGAAAAGGATGAATATGAACAAGGCAAGAACAATCTGTATGTTCATGTCACTTGTAGCCTTCAGAACCCAAAGCACAGCAAGGATTGTCAGCAGCATCAGGCAGTATGAGATTCTCTTTGTGTATTTGCCTTCAGATGAAGGCTGCTTGCCATATTCCTCATTGATCATGGCGCAATGATAGCCTAAGTTTAGAAAAGGCTCAATAAGAAGTCCCCCAAAAGCCTGCAAGGCAAAGGGCTTCTGCAGAGAATCTTGGAAAAATCCTGGATTAGAGCTATATTGCACTTGGAGATAATATGACAGGACAGGAAAACAGGGATAGGATTACGATAGTGCTTATGGACCCAC
>JAQVSP010000090.1 GCA_028700425.1 Sphaerochaetaceae bacterium
AGATGCTCCTGATCCTGGATTCCTGCTTTTCTGCAGCGGCAGCCTTTCCAACCACCTCTGCAAACTTCTGACATCCGTTTCCTCCGGCTGAATGGCCGCAGGCTCCTATGTAGTCATAATCAACCCAGTCGAAGAAGGCCTTGCCTTCGTCGGTGTACATATAGTCAAGCCAGTTGAAAAGGCCATAGCCTTCATAGGTAGCCGACTGGCCCTCATAGCTTGGAGAGCTGTCGCCCTGGGCATAGGGATCTATGCAGATTACGCCATAGCCCCTGCGCACCAGCTCAATGCAGAATGATGCCTGGGTCTCCTTCGTTCTCTGGATTCCAGGAGCGACCATTACAAGAGGAACCTTGCTTGAAGCCGAGGCGCTCTTGGGCATGTAGATGTCAGCTGTGTTCCAGCTTGGCCTTCCCGACTTGTCATACATGGCTATGGCCTTGCTTGTGACGGGCATGGTCTCTATGGTCTTGGATTTCACAGAGACCGTAAAGAAGCCTGTCTGCACAAGGCAGGCAAGCAAGGCGCCAAGAAGCAAGGCAGCCAAGGATGCTATCAAGATGATTCTGTCTTTCTTCATGCTGCCACCTATTTCAGATAGGAGTACATAAGCCGTGCAAAGGCATTGTCTGTAAGCAGTGCAGCCTTTCTTGCGGCTGCGACAAGGCTTGCCTTTATGTCGGCCTTCTCGATGATGACCACTCCGGCTGAGGAGTCTATGTTGTTGCCAGCTCCTATGACGATGTCAAAGGCGCCTTCATTGGTAAGCTTTCCAAGATCAGCTACCTTGTTTCCGGGGCTAGTGATCTCCACATAGTCTACCTGGAGTCCTGTTCCATTGACCAAGGCGGCAAAGCCCTTCTTTATCTCATCAAGCTCTGCCTTGGTCACCCATTCTCCATCCTTCGTCCATACTGCGACCTTCAAGGATATTGGGGCCCCGTCATCCTCAGCCAGCAATAGATCGTAAAGCCGGGAGGCAAGGCTGTTTTCCTTAAGAAGCGCAACCATGCGTCCAGAAGCCACTGCCGATAAAGGTATTTCTGCCTTCTTGATGATTGAGACGCCAGCGGTTGAGTTGACGTTGTTGCCGCAGCCTACGATTATGTCATAGGAGCCTTCATTGGTCCTTGCACCAAGGTCGGCGACCTTGTTGCCTTCAGTTGTGATTATATCGACTATGAACTCGATCTTGGTGATGTCAAGTCCTTCGGCTATGAGAGCTGCAGCGTATCTTTGGGCTATGCGGGCCATCTCAGCTTCGGTTACCCAGCCTCCATCCTTGGTCCACACTGCAACCTTCAAGGCTGAAGCTTCTGCCTGCGGCTCGACAGCCGGCTCGCTCGCAGCGAAGACAGGATAGAGAACAACCTTACCATCCACAAGGAGAGCCTTCACCGATTCATAGGTGATCTTCTCATCCGTAATGGCTGGAGCTTCGGCATCGGCCTTGTCAGCCCAGCCGATGGAGGACTGGGCAAGTGGGCCGTTTATGGAATTGCCCATAATGCTGCTTAGAGTCTGGAAGCTGTCCACCTCAGGATAAAGAGCAACCTGGGCACTGGCATCCTCGATTCCGGTCAGCCAGCCATAAAGGTCCATGGCATAGGAGCTGTCTGACAGCATTGCTGCCTGGCGACCGGCCTCCAGGGTTGCTATGTCAGCACGAAGGGCGCCCTTTGTAACAGCGCTCACTCCTCCTGTAGTGGAGATGTTGGTTCCGCTTCCGACTATCATTGAGAAATCAGAGGCCTCATTGACAGCGGCGCCGAAAGCTGCCACTGCATGATAGGCAGCATCATCAAAGTAAGCCCATTCAAGCTCATAGGCGCCGTTTACGTAGGCTTCTGCGCTTTGCTTGAGGGCTTCTAGGCCTTCAAGGCTTAAATAGCGTCCCCAGACAGCGACCTTGACCTTCGCCTCATAGACCTTGCCCGATTCAGAGGCGTAGAGCCTGATCTTCCCGTCGGGGCCTGCATAGCTGGATACGTCATACAGCGACAGCTTGGCGCCGGGAGCGATGACCACATCGCCGCCCAAGGCCAGAGACCAGCCATTGAACTGCTTGCCGATGGTATAGGGCTCCTCAAGGCTTGAAGGGGTTTCTGCAAGCCTTGCCAAGGCAAAGAGCGATCCATCCGAGCCAATGAGCTCAACCTCAATGCTCTGCTCCTCAGCAGCCTGGCTTGTCCAACCGAGAATGAGCTGATCGCCGCTGATGGCAAAGGCGCTGGACATTGTCACAGCATCCTTGAGGCCGACGTAGCTTGGGGGATAGACAAGAGCTGAGAGATTGTCTGGCTCGCTGTAGCTTTCTCCGCTGGCGCCATAGTCGCTCACAATCGCTGCTGTCAGCCCCAGGGCTCCCTGGGCTTGGCCATCAGGATTGGATGGCAGGCCTGCTCCATTCAGGCTGGAGGCGCTTATGTAATAGGCTGGGGCATCCTTGGTGAATCCAAGAACATTGGCGCTCACTGCACAGTCCTTTACTTTTCCAGTGTCCAGTCCTGCAATGCCGCCTACGTTGATTCGACCTGCAATGTAGGTTGTGCGTGTGAAATCAGTGTTGATCTCGTGAAGGGTGCCGGCAACCAGGCAGGCCTCGATGAGGCCTTCATTGCTTCCTGCAATGCCTCCAACAGACTCATCTCCATGTACCCTGATGCCGGTGAAGCTGCACTGCCTGATGGAGCCAGAGGCTGTATTGTAGCCGGCGATTCCGCCTATGCAGCTGTTGTTTGTGCCTTCAACCACGGCATCTGCACTAAGATAGCGCTGGGCCAGAAGCTTTGAGGAGCCTGCAAGGCTGCATCTTTCAATGACTCCTGCATTGATTCCAGCGATTCCGCCTGCATAGCTGTACTTTGACAGCGACTTGGATGAGAGTATGGCATTGGCTCCGCCAACGATGACCTCTCCTGTGCAATCGGCTATGAGACCCATATTGTAGCCGGCAATTCCACCTCCTGCTATGTTGGCAATCATGCGTCCTGTGGTGGTGGACTCTGTGGCGATCTTGCAGCCGCGTATAACGCCGCTGGCCTCATTGGTGCCAACTATCAGGCCTGCTATGCCTCTCTTTCCATCTTCAGCGCTCTGGTCAAGGGCGTTTTTCAGGTTGATCGAGCCGACCAGGCCCGCAGTGCTTTCCACCTGGGCTGTTGTGGTCACGTTCTCGATGAGGCCTGCATTGAAGTCAGCAAGCGCTCCTACGCTGTCCTTGACAGTGCTTATTGCGCCAGCGAGGTTGAGCTTGGAAACCTTGCCCTTCTCTCCGATCTTGTAGAAGGCTCCGCAATTTGCGTTCTGCAGGGTTATTGTCTTTCCATTGCCAAGCAAGGTTCCATTGAAGGTGAAGCCCTGCTGGGAGGCCCGGAAGCTTTCCAGTGTGATATTGGCATACAAGGAGAACACTGTGCCCTCAGGTACGTCTGCCTGGGACAGGGCCTCAAAATCCTTGGCGCTTGCAACCAGATAAGGATTATCCGGGGTGCCGTTTCCGCAGAAAAGCAGGTCCTTTGCTGTCACTGAACCCTCTGGCGTGGCAACCTCTACCTCATAGAGGCCTCCCTGGATGGCAGCTTTTGGGGTGAAGGTGACCTTCGAAAGAGCCTCATCAAGCTCAGCCTTGCCTTCAAGAACCTGGATTGCGCCAGAGCTGTCCTTTATGGTGACCTTGTATGAAGAGGAAAGCTGTCCCTGTGTCCAGGACAGTGAGCTTGCAAGGCTCTTGTCTGCCATCTTCAGCTCGCTTGGAAGAAGCGATACAGTTCTATAGGAGGCATAGAGCGTCATATCCTTGGATACTATGCCTAGCTTGAAGTTCCAGCTCTTGCCTTCCTCGGTCTGCCATTCAACGAATCTTCGTGATGGATCGGCAAAGACAGGATTCTCTGGCTCAGAGGCTCTTGTATCTGCATTGACGGCCAAGGTCCTGTAGACCGATCCGTCAACCATGAAGGTGACCGTGAATTTCCTTGCCTCAGCAGCTGCCTGCGGTTGCTGGGGCTTGCTGCAGGATGCCAGGGACAGGATTGCTATGCTTACGACAATAAGAAGCAAGGCTCTGATGTTTCTCATTTAAGTTCCTCCATTTAATTGCTTCATCTTACCACTGGGGTTTTAGGTACGCAAGATAATTTCAGCGGTGGAGGAAGTTATGGAGACTAGGCCTCGTAGAAGGCTTTCATGGCCTCCGTCATGATCAAGGTGTCTGCTGTCCCGCCTGTCTCATAGCTTGAATGCATGGCCAGCTGAGCTAGTCCAATGTCCACGCAGGGTATGGAGTACTGAGAGCCGGAGATATTGCCCAAGGTGCTTCCCCCTGCATTGTTGGAGTTGTTGTGGAACACCTGGTACTTGATTGAGCGGTCCTCCAGCAGCGCCCTGAGCCTTGAGGCAGAATAGCCGTCTGTAGTGTACTTCTGGTTTCCTGCATACTTGATGAGAACTCCTGCGTTCATTGAGGGCTTGTTTGTGGGGTCGCAATGCTCTGGGTAGTTTGGGTGCATGGAGTGGCCATTGTCAGCGCTTAGCATGAAGCTTCTAGCCTGAACCATGGCTTTCTCCTCGTCGTCATAGCCAAGGCAGCTGAGAATCCTGTTGAGGTTCTGGGACATAAAGTCGCCTGCTGCTCCTTGCTTGGTGCCAGATCCCACCTCCTCGTTGTCAAACACGCAGGCTACTGGGATGCTCCTAAAGCCAGAAGCTTTCATAAGGGAGACAAGGCTGCAGTACAGGCACTGAAGGTCATCGATCCTGGGACTTGAATAGAACTGGTCATCGATGCCCCAGATGGAGGGCTTCTGCCTGTTGTATAGGAAAAGCTCAGTGTCGACTATGGAGGATTCCTCGACGTTTAGGGTCTTCGCCACCAGGCCTTTCAAGCACCCCTGCTCAACACCCTGGCCGATTATGGGAAGCATATCCTTCTGGATCTTGTATTCAAGGCCTGAGTTGGCTTCCCTGTTCTGATGGATGCAGAGGTTCACAATCGAGCAAAGGTCGCGGTCTATATTCACAAGCCTTTGCTGTACGCCTTCAGAAGTGCGGATGAAAGCTCTTCCTGCAATGCTCAGGGGCCTGTCAAGCCATGGGGCCATGAGCATTCCGCCATAGCCCTCTACATTCAGCGTGGTGTAAAGGCCGCCGATCTCAGGATTCTCCTTTACCTTGAAGCTTGGGCTGTCGGAGTGGCTTGCAATGATGCTGAAGGACCTGCAATGCTCCTTGGGCAGGATGAAGGCCATCAAGGCAGAGCTGTTGCGCACTACATAGTACTTTCCGCCCAGCTCCAGCTTATAGGGCTCTCTCTCGTCCAGCCTGGAAAAGCCTTGCTCTTCCAGCATCCTTGAAGCGTTCTCAACCGCAAAGAAGCTGTTGGGGCTTCTTTCAATGTAATCCAGCATGGCCTTTGTGGCCTTCAAGCTATTTGTATCCATGAGTGCATATTACATGCTTGAGGCAAAGGTTTCAACACTGTCATTGCCTTGCAGGCACGCTGGTTATGAAATGGCATGACAAGCCTTGGCCCTAGGCCCTTCCCTTGTCCTCCATGGCATGAATCAGAGCCACAAGCATCCTATGGCAAGGAACCTCGATTCCCTTCTTCTGGGCTGCCCTTATGACCGATCCGCTTATATAATCGACCTCTGTCAGCCTTCCATCCCTTATATCAGCATAGATTGAGGTCAGACCGCCCTTGGCCTTGGAGATCAAGGCCTTTATGGACTCTATGGACTTGTCACGATCTAAGCCGTAGCCATAGGCATTGCCCACCTCAACAGCCTCGCTGGCTAGAGTCTCCATGACCGAGCAGGCATAAGGATCGTCGATTATGAAGCCCTGCTTGACCTGCAGCAGGGCTGTAAGGGAGCTCACTGAGGTATTGAGAAGCAGCTTGCTCCATATCTGACGCTCAATGTCGAGCGCTATAATGCAATCCAGGGCGCAGGCTGTGAAGGCCTGCTCTATGGGCCTTATGGTGGATGGATCAAAGCCAAGAAGCCCTATGACCGTCTGCCCCGATCCTCCATGGCTGACTAGGCCTGGCTCAATAACGGAGCTGTTATGCCGTGTAACGCCAAGAACTATCCTGTCTCTGGAGACGAACCTGGCAAGCTCCTCATCATGGCCCGATCCATTCTGAAGAGTCATGAGGAAGGTGGACTTTCCTATCAGGCCCTCATTGGCCTTCAAGGCGCTTATGCTGTCCATAGACTTGACGAAAACAACTACAAGATCCATGGGGCCCAGCTCTGTGCCTGACATATAAGCAGGAACAGAGGCCTGAAAGAGGGTGCCATCCTGCTCCCTGATCCTCAGGCCTTTTTCATTTATGGCCTTAACAGCCTGCTCGCTGCGAGCGATGAGAGAGACCTGGTTGCAGCGGCTCAAAAGTCCTGCAAATAGACATCCCATGGCCCCCGATCCAAGAATAGCGATCCGCATTTCGAACCTCCTATATGAACGCAGCCCCAAGAAGGGGCTGCTGCATCATCTACTTTCCAAGAATGGCCTTTGCATGGTGGCCGATATGAGAGAAGAGAAGATCGCTGTACTGTTCTCGATTTGCTCTCCAAAGCCTATAGAGCCTGTCCTTGAAGAGGAAGCTTCCATCAGGAGCCTTCTCATTGAGAATCAAGCCATAGGTGATGTGGATGAGCTGCCTGGCATCATTGAGCTTGAAGAGGCCTGCAAGCTCCTCATCCTTGAGACCGTCGATGCAAGGTATCTTGCTCAGGTCGGTAGTGACATGATAGTACTTTGTCGCTGCCTTGAAAGCAGTCAGGGCATACTTGTGCACCTCGCGGTAGAGGCTTGGATCCTTCATGGCCACAAGCTTCATAGCCTCGAGCCAGTTGGTTCCAGCAGTCTTGAGGTGGAAGCGTCCCCTGGTCTCCTTTCCAGCTGATGGGAAGATGGAGAACTTGTCTGATCCGCTGTGAATGCTCAGCTTATAGCCAAAGCGGCGTGCTATTTCAGAATGGACCTTCATCTCCTTGGCAAACTGGTCAAGGTCTCCTATGTAGTCGATTCCCTTCTGGAACTCTCCACAGAAGCGCGGAGCGATGGTTGCGTAGTGCACGCCTCTTCTTGCAAGCTCGTTGGCTACGAAGAAATGCTGGGCAGGCAAGGTCGGCGTCATTGTCTCATCGATGGATATCTCAAAGTCGGCGACCTGAGTGCCCTTTACCATGAGCTTGGTGTTGAAGATCGAGACAGCGTGATCGATAGCCTTTGCATAGATCAGCACTGTCCTTCTGAACAGGTCCTCGTCAAAGTGGATGCTGATGCCCTCTCCGACATCGAAGGACTTGTTGAGATAGATGCTCTCAAGCTCCTTGTTCTGGACATACTTGCGATCCACATCAGCCTTCGAGAGAGCCTCAATGGTGTTGTCGATCTGCTCGCTGCAGTCCAGGGTTATCATGGTATAGCCGCAGCCAAGGGCGTAATCAACCTCGGCAGGTGTCTTGAGATGGTCTCCATCAGCGCCGAAGCCTGTTTCAAAATCGTTGCGGAAGACCGCAAAGGTGGCGCTGTCAAGGACATCCTCGAATGTTCTGTTGGTAAGCGTGAGCTCCCTTATGGACTGCTGGGCGAAAACCGGCGTGATCTCTGGATAGGCCTTGAATACACGGATATGGCCATCGCAGGCGATTCCCAGCCTGTCGCCGACGCCCATTGTCTTGTCGCGCTCAAGAACCCTTGATGGGGCTGTGAACGGATAAAGGCGCCTGAGAATGCATGCGTTCTCGTGGCTTAGCGGAGCCAGAACCCATTCCTTCTTGGCACTTGTGACCTTCTCTCCAGAAAACCCGAGCTTGGGGTCAGCTACAAGGTAATCCCTGTCAGCATCGCCAACCATGAACAGGCCATCATGTCTAGAAAGATCATAGACATCAAACTCTCTCTTATCATCTGTTTTCCACATTGTGCTTGATTCCTCTTTTCTATATATAGTATTCATTTTCACAGTGTTAGCCTAGACGGCTGGTAGACTTTGTCATGCTTTTTAGACCTCTTAGCTTCATGCTTCCACCTTGTCCTCTAAATTGCTTTTAATGTGCTGTCATGGCCGAAGGACAGAGAAAGATGGCCAAGGCAGATATCGCAATCCTGAAGAGCGTCGGCATAGCTGGCACAGCTGATAACAAGCCAGGAAAAGATGGACCCAAGAAAAGGAGGCAGCCCATGCAGCAAGCAGCCAGGTCCTCTTTTGTCCTA
>JAQVSP010000091.1 GCA_028700425.1 Sphaerochaetaceae bacterium
AGGTTGGCAACAACCCCGATCTGGTATTCCAGGCCAGGATTCCCGGCTATAGAAAAGGCGATGTGAACAAGGCCCTCTACCAGGAGCGAACCCTCATCGATGCCTGGGACAAGAACATGGCCATATGTCCGGTTGAGGACTGGCCGTACCTTGGCCGCTTCCACAAATGCCCACCTCAATGGGGCAACCATGCAGATGACAATGACAGAAAGGTCATCTTCTCATACCTGGAGGACCATCCCTTTGTCTGCTCCTCAGACCTTGACCTTCCACAGTCAAGAAGAGCCCTGGAATTCCTGTTCTCCACAGGCGAGCTTGCAGTTCATCACAGAGATGGCACAAGGCGCTATCTATGCCTGCCTGAGTCTATCATCGACAGCTCTATCCTTGCCATGGAGGATCCCAACAAAACAGAGGAGGACTTCTGGTCCTGGTATGTCTATAGAAGGATCTCCTCTGTAGGCTGCCTTTCTCCCGGCCCTAGCGATGCCTACCTTGGCTACTATGGCCCAAGAGCCAACATGACGGATTCTGCCTTCAGGCGCCTTGAGGAGGAGGGAAGGATAGTCAGCATCCCAAGCGAGGCCAGGGGCAAGCCTCTATACATTCCTTCCTCAGCCCTTGCCTTGCTTGACAGCGCAGCTCCTGCTTCTGAAGCTCAGGTTCGCTTCCTGGGGCCTTTGGACAACCTTCTCTGGGATCGCAAGCTCATAGCGCAGGTCTTCTCGTTCCAGTATACCTGGGAGGTCTATGTTCCGCAGAGCCAGAGGAAGTATGGCTACTATGTCCTGCCCGTGCTTTACAAGGATGACATGATCGGCCGCATTGAGTTCAGCTATGACAAGAAGGAAGGAAAGCTTAGCGTAGCCAACCTATGGCTGGAGGAGGGCTTTAGGAGGGACAAGGATTTCAACGGAGCCTACCGCTCTGCGCTTAGGCGCTTTGCCGCCTATCTCAAGCCTCGACAAGGGAAGGGCTTTGGGAAATAATAGGGCCATGCATATCCTGTCTCATTTTCGCACCATAACAGCCCATCGGCATCTTGTCATAAGGCATTGCTTTATGGCAGGCATACTGCTTAGGGGCCTGCTTCATGACCTGTCTAAGTACAGCCCCTCTGAGTTCATCCCAGGAGCTCTCTATTACCAGGGCACCAGAAGCCCCAATGAGGGAGAGCGGGATGCCTATGGCTATTCCAAGGCCTGGATGCATCACAAGGGCCGCAACAAGCATCATTTCGAGTACTGGACTGACTACAGTCCAGAAACGAGGATGATGGCGCCAGTGAAGATGCCCCTGGTCTATGTGATAGAGATGTTCTGCGACAGGGTGGCTGCAGGAAAGATCTATGGCGGGAAGAGCTTCGACCAGGCCTGCCCCTTGGCCTACTTTCAGAGGGGAGCCAAGATACGCATGATCCATCCCGAGACCTCAGCCTTGCTTGAGAGCCTGCTAAGGCTTCTTGCAGAAAAAGGGGAGAAGGAGACCTTCTCCTATATCAGAAACGTTCTGCGCAAGCAGAAGGACTACTGAGGCTCTTCAGCGCAGGCCTTCATGAAGATTCCCGCTGAGCGGTTCATCTCCGCCATGAAGGCGCTTGTGTGCTTTCTCAGATAGTAGTACTGGGCAATGTTGTCTGCTCCAAGGGCCTTGAGCCTTCCGCTTCGCCTGAGAAGGTCCTCCTTCTCCTTGTTTGCTTCCTCAAGCTCCTCGAAGGTCCTCTTTTGATAGGTGTCCTTCATGAAGATGAAGTCGTTAGGGCATCGTGGACTTAGGTTCCTTGGCCCGTTCTGGCCCTTAGGCCAGCCAAAGATCAAGGCCGTGGCGATTATGGCATGGCGAGGCAGCTTAAGAAGCTCTGTCATCTGCTCTGTGTTCTCTATGCAGTCTCCCACATAGCAGGATCCCAGCCCAAGGGCCTGGGCTGCCACGACAGCATTCTGGGCAGCTATGAGGGCATCCTGAAGCGCCAGATGGGTGTTGCCCCAGCCATAGGCTGCGCTTCTGTCAGTCAGGCCCTGACAGCCAGAGAGACGGAAATGGTCATACCACTTCTCCAGGTCAGCCAGGAATATCCAGACCAAGGGTGCCTTGGCTATCATTTCCTGGTTGTCCCAGAGATGAGCCAAGGTCTTGCGCCTATCGGGGTCTGTGACCTCGATTACGGACCAGTATTGCATATTGCCCGCACTTGGAGCTCTCTGGGTGAGAGTCTTGAGCTGCTCTACAATCTCTTCATCTATGCCCTTGTCCTGGAACGCCCGTACGCTTGTCCTGCTTGCCAGCAGCCTTGTTGTCTCGTTGTCTATCATTGATTGTATACCTGGATGATGTCCCTTAGATACTTGATGAACTTGCTTCTGAACTTCTCAGGCCCAAGCACCTCTATTGAGGGACCGCACTGGATGAGGCGCAGCACAAGCTCTATGGAGTTCTCTATCTCCACCTTGCATATCTGCTCGCCCTTGGCATTGCGGGACAGCTCCAGCTGGCTGTGCATAAGGGTCCTGAGGCTGTTGATCGCTGATTTCTCCCTTATCTTGATCTCAAGAGGCACAATGTCTGTAGGATCGAAGGCGCCAGGCTCCATGGCCTTGCGGAAGGCCTTCATGTTGTCTGGTATGGTGTAGGTCTCCTCAAGTATTACAGCTGTCTTGATGGCGCTGATGTTTATGGTTGTCACCTCTGAAGTGTGGCGCAGGCGCCCTGTGACAGTTATGGGATTGCGTCCGCTCTCGGCTTCTACATAGCCTATGAAGTAGGGAGCGAGCTCTGTCTCTTCAATCTCTCCGTTCTTGATGATGTGGGTGATCCTCACAATGCGCCCCGAGACCCAGGAGTCGATCAGGGCTTCGAGAATGCTGTTGATCTGCTCGCTGCGGGTCTGCTGATTGAGGATTCGCGCCTCTATCTCCTCTGCCAGGTCCAGCATGTTCTGGGATATCTTCGGAGCATAGGATCTCATGTTCGAGGCGATCTTCTTGATTCCAGAGGCAAGGTAGGGGTTCTGAAGATCCATCTTGCTGGCCATGGCCTCGGCGCTGAGGTTCAGTGCGAGGGATTCATAGACGCTGAGCTCCTCTGGCTTGGCGATCTCCTGGTTCTTGAGCATGATCAGGCTGTTTAGCTCGATTGCAATGCCGCTTTCTGTCAGTTCGTCAATGTACCTTGTTATCGTTGAGCGATTGACTCCCAGCTTCCGCGCTATCTCGGCGCGTCTCATCCCTTCGGGGTGGCTCTTGAGCAATAGCTCCAGCTGAGCCTTCCGTTCTCCTTTCATGAGGCTTTGTTCTCCTTTCCTTTGTTGCATCGATGTTGTCAATGATACCCATAGCGCAACAATTTTGCAACAAAAAAGCTATAGTATAAAGTTGTTTTTCGTCTTATCATTAGGCCATGGATAACGAAAGACTGCAGCAGGTGGAGATAAAGCTTGCTTATCTAGAGGATGAGGTGGCTAAGCTCAACGAGGTTGTCACAGAGCAAGACAGGACAATAGAGCATCTTCAGCAATATTGCGAAGACCTCAAGGTCAGGCTTTCTGAGCTTGAGGAGCCAAGAGTGAGCCAAAGGCCGCCTCATTATTGATTTGACAATCTTGCTTTAGCAAGAACATACAGCTATTATTAGGCAAGGAGAAAATCATGATCGTATATATCATTGTCATTCTGGCTGTTGTGATAATTGCCGGGTGGTTCGTATCAGCATACAACCGCTTCATCGTCCTGAAGAACCAGGGAGAGGAAGCTGCATCCCAGATAGATGCTCATCTCAAGCAGCGCTTTGACCTGGTGCCCAATCTTGTGGAGACAGTCAAGGGCTATGCCAAGCACGAGAAGGAGACCTTGGATGCTGTGATCACCGCACGCAACAGTGCCATGAACGCCACAGGAATCGAGGCAAAGGATGCAGCGGACAAGGGCCTGACAGCTTCCCTGAAGAGCCTGTTCGCCCTTGCAGAGGCTTATCCTGACCTTAAGGCAAACGAGGGCTTTGTGTCCCTTCAGAAGCAGCTTTCCGATATAGAGACCCAGATTCTCAGCGCAAGAAAGTACTATAACGGAGTGGTGAAGGCTTTCAACACGAGTCTCCAGACATTCCCGTCCTCAATAGTCGCCGGGATCTTTGCATCCAAGTTCACAAAGCTTCCTTATCTTCAGATTGATGAAGCCGAAAGGCAGAACGTCAAGGTGCAGTTCTAGTGAAAAAGATCCTGTTGATTGCAGCGACAGCGCTATTATGTGCACTGCCCCTTCTTGCTTATGACTACTACATGGCCGACTATGATGTGAACATCACTGTGGCCAAGGATGCCCGTCATAATATATCTGAGACCCTGGACTTCATGTTCCTGAAGGCCAAGCATGGCTATTATCGGTCAATTCCATATGATTATGGCAAGAACAGGGTCAAGATCAGCAAGATAGAGTCAAGCGAGCATATAGAGCTGGACAGCCTCGAGAATGGCTATAGGATCTACAAGATAGGGGATGCAGATCATACCTATGTTGGCCAAAAATCCTATAGCCTGTCCTTTGTCTATGACATAGGAGCCGACCAGAACGAGGGCTATGATGAGTTCTATTACAACATAGTCGGCACAGACTGGCAGATGCCCATCGAGCATCTGTCCTTCACGCTCAGGCTTCCCGACACTGTCAATGCATCCCAGGTTTGGCTTACAAGGGGCTATTATGGCTCTACAAGCTCAAGCGGTGTCAGCTGGAAGATCTCTGGAGACACCATAACAGGCACGGCAGAGGCCCTGAGCCCAGGGGAGGCCATAACCGTTCGCATCCAGTTCCCCGATGGCTATTACCAAGGCGCCAGGCGCATATACGACTGGGCCTTGATATTCCGCATGATCTACCTTGTCGCTGCTCTTGCGGCCATGGTCGTATGCGTCCTGATCTGGGATAGGCATGGCCGCGACAAGATGCCGATCGTTGTTGCCAAGTTCACCAACCCCGACAACATGAGCCCTCTTCAGATGGGCTATATCGCAGACACTGTGGTGGATGACAAGGACCTGACAAGCATGCTCTTCTACTGGGCTGACCAGGGCTGTCTCACCATCAAGGATGAGGACAAGAAGCTCTTCCTTACAAAGGTCAGGGAGCCAGAGGACTGCCCGGGCTTCGAGAAGACCTTGTTTGACGCCTTCTTTGATTCTGCAGATGAAAGCGGCACTATAGAGGTAGGAAAGCTGGGAGCGGGCTTTGCCACGAAGGTGGAGGCTGTAAAGGCCTTGGTCCGAGGCTACTACAAGGGCAAGCGCGCTCTTGTTGAGAAGTCCTCCCAGGCATACTCTGTTGTGCCTCTTGCATGTGCTGTTGCACTCGGGATTCTCTACTCGCTTGGCTTTGAGGGCTACCTTGACTCCTTCGGCTTCATAGTCGGCATCATATTGTCAGTTGTGACGACCGTGGTGCTGCTTCTCAGCTACTATCTCTTCTTCCAGACCTGGTTCTTCAAGAAGACAAGGGTCTTCTCCGTTATCTTCAGGCTGCTGACCTTCGGCCTGGATGCAGCCATCTTTGTAGGAGCAGGCCTGCTGTTTGGGTTACCTACTATGACAAGCCTTTGGTATGGCTTGCTTGGATCGGCAACCGTCAACGTCCTTTGCCTTCTTTGCGCCATAATCCCAAGGCGCAGCGACTTTGGCCAGAGGATGCTTGAGAATGCCCTTGGCTACAGGGAATTCATTGAGAAGGTAGAGATAGACAAGCTTAAGATGATGATAGATGAAGATCCAGAGATCTTCTATCACGTGCTTAGCTTTGCCATTGTCCTGGGGCTTGAGGACAAGTGGGCAAGGAAGTTTGCTGGCATATACACAGCGCCTCCTGCATGGTATGCAGGACCGAATCCTGCAATGGACATGCTTTTCTTCAGTCATCTATCCTCCAGATATCGTACAAGCATCAGGTCCGCAGGGTTTGCCAGCACCTCGTCTGGAAAGCCTTCCATGAGCTTCGGAGGCTCCTCCTTCGGCGGTGGCGGCTTCTCCGGCGGCGGTTTCGGAGGAGGCGGCGGAGGCGCCTGGTAATCATTATGGACAAGGAAATGGAAGGGCTGCTGTTGTCAGCAGCCTATATTGCTTTGATTCTCAGCCTAAGCTGGACTGCAAGAAAGTATATAAAGGGCATTGCACATCAGGCAGTGCGCAAGTTCGCTCACATAACGCTGAGCCTTTGGTATTTCATATTCGCAGAATACATGGCGGCATCCGATGCGGTCCTTATCTGGATCGGGCCTGCTGTTCTGGTTGTTCTCACAGGCTTTGCAGCGTTATCAAAGAAGCTGAGGTTCTTGACCCTTGAAGCCAAGGGCTCTTCAGTCTACGGGGTTACCTTCTACAGCATCTCTGTGCTTCTTCTTCTGCTGATCTACTGCTATGAGCCATTTGGCATCAGCTTTCGCAAGGAGCTTGTTGGAGTGGGACTGCTGACCATGGGCTTTGGAGATGGGCTTGCCGGTCTTGTAGGTTCCCTGTTCTCTAAGGCAAAGAGGGTCCCTCATCTGGCAGGACGCAAGACCTGGGCTGGAATAATAACAATGCTTGCAGTCTCCACAATCGTCATTGGATGGGTCCTGGAGAAGGACTTCCAGTCCATCTTCTCAGACAGCTTTGCCTTATACTTGACAGCAGGGGTTGTGGCAACAGTCCTTGAGGCTGCCACCCCAAATGGATTTGACAACATCACTGTTCCGCTTGGAACAGCCTTGTATGTCTACGCTATCGGCTTATGATAGATGCAATAAACAGCTTCCTGTTCTCCATGAATCCCTTCACTCGTCTGGGGATCCTGCTTGCTGTCTTTGCAATCATGGCCTTGGCTGCCATCAAGACCAGAGTCCTGAGCAGAAGCGGAGCCCTGGGAGCCTTGGCCATTGGGCTTGTCATTCTCTGGACTCTTCAGCTTGGCGGCTTTATTCTAATCCTGGCCTTCTTCCTTACAGCAAACCTTCTCAGCCGCCTTGCCAAGGCCCAGCATGATGAAAGCCGGGAGCAGAAAGGCTCTACGAGGGACATCATGCAGGTTCTCGCGAACGGCTTGATGGCAAGCCTTGCTGGCTTGCTCTATGCTTCTGACAACCTAAGCTGGAAAGCCTTGGTGATGTTCGGCTGCGCTGTTGCTGAGGCAACAAGCGACACCTGGGCTGGAGAGATAGGACGATTCTCAAAGCGCTCTCCTGTCTCGATGAACAGCTTCCTCCCTGTTCCAAAAGGAGAAAGCGGAGGCGTGACAGCCCTTGGTCTTCTTGCCTCCTTTGCAGGCTCTGCCTTCATTGCCTTTCTATGGATCCTGCTTTTCAAGCCTGAGAAGGCCTTCATGGGCTTTTCCATCATTGCCATAGCCGGCTTTATAGGCTGCCTGGTTGATTCTATGCTGGGTGCCTTTGTGCAAGGCCATTGGAGAGGCCCCGACGGAAGCTTGGTTGAGCATCCCCGTCTCAATGGCAAGGAACTTGAGAAGGCTAGGGGAATCAGCTGGGTCGACAACGACATGGTCAATCTCATGAGCAATGTCTTCTCCTGCGTGCTAGGAATCCTGGTGGCAGGCCTTTTCTAGGGCTTGCAAAAAGACAATCTGCAATACTATCATTCTAACAATCAAAAGGAGTCAATTAATGAAGAAAGCATTGATCATCATGCTGGTGGCCGCAATAGGTCTCTCTGCAGCTTTCGCACAGTCCTACGTTGGCGTAAAGCTCACCTATCCAGGCCTTCTTGGAGTTAGCAAAGGAACGGATCTTGATTCGCGCTTTGGCTTGGAAGGCTCGGTCTACCTGCCCATTCCCTTCTATCTATTCAGCTTGATTGATAGCTCGGAGGCAGAGAAGCCAAGTCCCATGGAGATCCTTTCTTATCCAGCCTTGCAGGCAAAGGCTGTCTTCAAGCTGATAGACACAAAGCCCTTTGACCTAAGCATTGGCGCATCAGGCACAGCCCAGGGGGCAATCGACTTTGCCAACAAGGGCTTTGCAGTTTGCTGCATCTTCGGTCCTGAAGCCGAGATAGACATACGGCTAGGCGAAAAGGTCAGCTTGAATATCGCTGCAAGCTACCCTATCACGGGATGGGAATTCTCCTACTCCAAGCAGACTGAGGAGGGTCTTGACCCAATTGGTGTCGCCCTTTTTATAGGGTTATGTACGCAGATTGCCCAGGTGTCTGTCAACTTCGCTCTGTGATAAGGACCTATGCCTGTC
>JAQVSP010000092.1 GCA_028700425.1 Sphaerochaetaceae bacterium
TTATTATCTTAGGAACATGAACAGCAAGGCCCTTGATGAAACGCTTCTGGAGAGCATCAAGCTCAGCCTAAGGCAGTCTGGAAGCGATTATTATGTAGTCCTGGAAGATGAGCGAGCCGTGCATCCTGAAGTCATCCTGCAGCGCTATAGCGCATCAGCATCAAAGCCTTTCACTGTTGATCCTTCAGAAATCTTTGATTCAAATGACGAGAATGGAGACTACAAGTCAGTCACCGCACTGTCTGCGGGGAAGTACTACATACATATCTATGCAGCCTTCACTGCTCAGAATGGAGAGTTCAGCAACAGGTACTGGTCTGATCTTAAGTATCTAGGGTATCTGACAATCAATATTCCAAGCTGATACTGTTTGCTTTTCATTGTATTTTTTACATTCCGATATTGTTATAATGCTTGATTAGAGGAAAAATGAGAAAACTATTGTTAATTTCCATCATAGTGCTCTTGATGGGGTCTCTTGCCTTTGCAGGCATACTCACTGATATTCAGAATGCTGCCAAGAATGCCTTAGATAAGGCCACTGAAACAGCACAAGATGCAAAGGACCAGATTGATGAGGCTCTAGAGGATGCTTCTGAGAAGCTTGGAGAGGCTTGGGAAGATGCAGGACAAGCTGCCTCTGATTATTATGATCAAGTCTCAAAGGCAGCTTCAAAGACTGTTGATGAGATGACAAGGCAGATTGAGAAGACCTACAGCAGTCTTTCCAAGTCAGCAGCTGATGCACTGGACAAGATCTATGACAAGGCAGGTTCTGAGTACAGGAAGGCAATTGCAGCGGCTTCCTCAGCCCTGGATCCTAAGCAGCTTGAGGAGCTTCTTGGAAATGCCAGGAAGTGGGGCACAGAGCTTACCCAGAACATCATGGAGGTTGCAGCTGAGTATGGCGAGAAAGGCTACAACGATTGCAAGGCCTTTATCGAAAAGCACGGCAAGAGCGTAGGACTTGCACTGACCAAGTACTATGAAAAGGCAAGCTCTTCAATGAGAAGGCTTCTTGCCCAGGCATCTGAGGTCATAAGCTCATCCAACCTGAAGAAGATAATCAATGATGCAGAGAAGCTTGGCGAGAATGCTGTCAAGACGATCCTGGCAACAGCCAAGACCTATGGCGACAAGGCCAGCGCGGATGCCTACAGCTACTTCAAGAGAAATGGCGAGAAAGCCGGCATTGCCTATGTGAAGTCTGACGAGTTCAAGGCCAAGTACAGTAAGTGATCCAGCTTCTGAATGGCTCCATGAGTTTCATGGAGCTTTTTTTTGCTAGGAGAGGGAACCCCTGCTCTTTTCCTAATAACGAACATAATGTATCTTCTGTCAACTAGAAAGTGAATAGAACAGTGAAATAAAAAAGGAGCTTCACTAGGAAGCCCCTTGTTATGAAATCAAGCAATCAGCCGAGAATCTCTCTTACAGCTTTCTCAAGCTCCTTGTCCTGGCAGCCTGCAAAGAACACTGTCTTGAAGGCATCCATGCTCAAGGCATTGTACACAAGCTCATGATCAAGATCTTTGAGTATGTCGGGAAGCTTTCTATAGGTAGAGAGCTTGACCTTGTCCAGGATCTTCTTGTTGGCTTGCTCTGGTATGACTCTGTCCTTTGGATAGCCCTTGCCTGAGCCCTCTGAGAAGAGCTTTTCAAAGGTATACAGAAGATTGAGCTCGCCGCCCCAGCCAAAGCCCTTGGCAAATGGAAGAGCTACACAGTTGCCATCGTTTACCTGTGCAAAGGTGTATGCATCCACAGGATCCTCTATATGACCGCATAGGACACCCGGAAAGCTATTGCATGCAAGCATTGCGCCTTCTCCTGTGCCGCAGCCGGTTACAACATAATCCACAGCTTTGCTGTTAAGAAGAACAGAAGCCAATATGCCGCACTGGACATATGTGATTGAGATCTCGCCTGGTGTGCCGAACATGCCAATGTTGATCACTTCATGGCCAAGAGGCTCTACAGCTTTCTTAAGTGCATCAAGTATGATTGGATTCTTTGCTGCCTGGCTGTTCTCGTTGATAAGCGCTATTCTCATTTTCCCTTCTCCTTATTCTTTATCAAGGTCCATTGGCTGTCCATGAACTCAAAATTGTCCTTTGATACTTCAAGCCCTGCCTTCTCTGTGGCCTTTATGACCTTCTCAAAGCGCCTTATGGCCTTTTGATTGGTCATATGCAAGGCTGTGGTTGGGTTGAGCTTGTGAGCAAGAGCAAGGTCAACTACTGCAAAAAGTATGTCCCCAAGCTCCTTTTGCCTTGAATCCTCGTCTGCAGCATTCCTGAATTCCTCAAGCTCCTCGGCTATCTTTGCATAGATGTCATCTTCCTTGAGAAAGTCAAAGCCTACCTTCTTGAGCTTCTTCTGGATCTGATAGCTTTGGTCCAGAACTGGAGCAGACTTGGGAATGCTTGAGAAAAAGCCCTGGTTCTTATGCTTGGTCTCTGTACTCTTTACATTGTCCCAAAGCGCCTTGACCTCCTCAGGAGTGCTTGCTGACTTGTCTGAAAAGACATGAGGATGACGGCGAACAAGCTTCTCGCAGACCTCGTTGATAGCATCCACGCCAGCAAACTCATTGGAGCCTTCATGCAGGCTCAAGAGAAAGACAGAATTGAGGAAGATGTCGCCGACTTCCTCTCTTTGGTCTTCTACGCTGCCCTCCAGAGCATCAAGATACTCATAGGTCTCGTTAAGAAGAGCCTGGGTTGTATCCTTCTTGGTCTGGACCTTGTCCCAAGGGCATCCTTCGGGGCTTCTGAGCATGGCAATGATGCTCTTGAGGTTCATCATTGCCTCTTCAAAGCTTTTAGCTGGTACAAAGGAATATTCTATCATATAGAACCTCAAGAAAAAAATAAAAAAGGAGGCCTTCCATAAGCCGAGTTCTGTTTATGTAATCATCTATCTAGACCATCTGTTGCCAGATGGTTCAAGCGATCCACCTGCGCTATAGGGCGGAACAACCCAGCGCTTCTTGATCTTGCTCCTGACGAGGTTTACCTAGCCGGCGCTGTTGCCAGCGGCCGCGGTGGGCTCTTGCCCCACCCTTTCACCCTTGCCTCCTTTCGGAGGCGGTCTGCTTTCTGTTGCACTCTCTATAGCCTTGCGGCTCCCGGGTGTTACCCGGCGTCATGTTCCTATGGAGCTCGGACTTTCCTCTTGAAAAATCAAGCGATTACTTGGAAGACCTCCAAAATTGCTAAGCTAAATATCAGAGAACTCATCGGAATCGATGATGTCATCTGAAACAGGAGAGGATTCCTCCTCTTCAGTGCTGGTGGGCTCAAGATTTGCGAAATCATTGAACTGAGTCTCGGAATCATCTGTCTCCTCATAATAAAGGACACGGCTGCAGTACGGGCAGAACTTCCAGTCATCTGTCTGCTCTTCAGTCTGCTTGCGCAGGTCATTGGCAAACTGTGCAGGAAGCATCATGTGGCAGCCCTGGCAAACAACGCCATGGACTGGGACAATGCCCTTTCCGCCCTTGTTGCGGATGATTCTCTCAAACTTGAACAGCATGTTAGGATCGATGTCTGCTGAGCAGGCTTCCTTCTCCTTGGAGACTTCCTCAAGCTCCTTTCTCTTCAAGGCAAGCTGCTCGTCGATCTTGGATTCCTCTTCCTCAACCTCAGCCTGCTGGGCCTTCATGATCTCTTCCTGGTCCTGAAGCTTGATCAGATCTTCCTTGAGAATGCTCTCCTTGCGTGAGATCTTCATCCTAAGCTCGCTCTCGTGAACCTTGGCTTCCTCAATCTCCTTCTGAAGAGTTTCATACTCTTTGGAGAGTGTGATGGATTCCATCATCTTCTCGCACTTCTCTCTATTGCGGGTAGCTTCATCGAAGTCGAATCTATCGCTGGCAAGCTCCTTCTTTGTCCTATCTACCTTTTCGCAAAGGTCTACATAGGCTTTCTTTGTCTTGCTGAGCATGGCCTGCTTGTCTTTAAGGCTCTTTGGAATGTCATTGATGGCATCCTCTATCTCAAACATCTTGGACAAAACGTCCTGAAGCCTGGCCAATGAATTTAACTTATTGTTCATATGCTCTCCTAAATCCTATATCCTAAATTGTATTAAACGTAATCCTTGAGCTTCTTGCTCTTCTTCGGGCTTCTAAGCCTTCTGAGAGCCTTCGCTTCAATCTGCCTGATTCTCTCTCGAGTGACATCGAAGAACAATCCGACTTCCTCCAAGGTGAGGCTGTAGCTGTCCTCAAGCCCGAACCTCATCTTAAGAACCTCGTGCTCACGCTGCGGCAGGGTGTCCAGCACTTCCTTGAGCTGCTCCTGCAAAAGCGTGTAGGCAGTCTGGTTTGACGGATTCTCTGCATCCTTGTCCTCGATGAACTCGGAAAGAAGGCTGTCCTCTTCCTCTCCAACCGGGGTCTCTAGGCTGATAGGCTCACGAGCTACGTTCTTGACTGTCTTGACCTTGCTTACCGGCCATCCAAGATTCTCAGCTATCTCCTCATCAGTCGGCTCTCTTCCGAGCGTCTGCATCATGACCCTTGACTCGCGGACAACCTTGTTGATCTGCTCAATCATGTGGACAGGAACCCTGATGGTCCTTGCCTGATCGCTTATGGAGCGTGTGATGGCCTGCCTTATCCCCCAGGTGGCGTAGGTAGAGAACTTGAAGCCCTTCTTGTACTCGAACTTCTCAACAGCCTTTATAAGGCCTATGTTGCCTTCCTGGATAAGGTCGAAGAAGTGAAGTCCACGGTTGGTGTACTTCTTTGCGATGGAGACCACAAGGCGAAGGTTTGCCTTGATGAGGCGGTTCTTTGCTGTAGTGAGCATATCGCCTCCGCTTCTAATCTCCTTCTCCTGGATAAGTATCTCTTCGCAGGTATCCTCGAAGGTCTGCTCAATGTTCTTGAGCTCCTGGAGAGTCTGCTGATAATCGTGGATTGCGCTCTTGATCTGTTCACTGTTAAGCTTGAGCCTGGCTTCTGTAGGCTCCTTCTTACCTGGAGTGAGCAGGTCTCTCTGAAGCTGTCGCACTTCCTTGTACTGAGTCACTCCAAGCTTCTGCTCGCTTATGACCTTCTTGGCTTTCAGGGTGTTGATGGAAGCTGCTGCAGTGGTGAACTTGTCCATGAACATAGTGATTTCCTCTGGCTGAAGAGGAATTGAGGAAAGCTTCTTTAGCAGCGGAGCCTTCTTCTTGAGAAGACCTTCATCGTGCAGCACATCGTCGCCTGCAAGAATCAGGGCGCTCTTCTGCGCAAGATAGCTCTTCATCTGGACAGAGACATCCTTGAGGGCCTCGCGATAGTGCTGGCAGTAGCGCTTCTGCTCCATGATGACATCCTTGAGCTCCTTCTGGTTGAACTCATCTCCGTCCTCATACTTTATGCTGATCTTCTTCTGGATCTCGTCAAAGCTCGAGATAAGGATTCCTGACCGATGAATGACATCGGTGATGATCTCGGCGCCCCGGTCCATCTGCTGGCTCAGCTCAACTTCCTGAGCGCCAGTGAGAAGGTTCTCGCGGCCGATTTCACGCAGATACAGCCTTATTGGGTCATCTCCACCGCCATCTCCCTTGTCTGTGCCAAGGATGTTGGACTTATGGGCTGAATGCTCAACCTCTTCCTCGATGTCGGTTATTGCCTCGACGCTGCCTGCTTCCTCGTAATTCTCATTCAGGAAGCTTCTGGTGTACTGGGTCTTGTCGTCAAGCTCGATCTCCCCTTCCTCGTCGCCTTCCTCATCCTCTTCAGAGGGCTCTTCATCTTCAGATGGCTTCTCTTCTTCCTCGGGCGGGCCTTCGAGATCCTCTTCCTCGATGATGGCATCATCCTCGAGGTCAAGCTCCTCTTCTTCATCCTCTTCCTGAGCAAGCTCTTCCATTGAAGGTTCATCGGTCTCAGAGCTGAACAGATTGTCATCTGGTTCAACCAAGCCTCCCTTGAGAAGGAGCTCTTTCAGCTCTTCAAGGCGATCCTTGGGGTCGATGTTATGGGCAAGCAGGAAATCGTTGAGCTCAGATTGGGACAATGGCGCATCATCCTTAGTCAGCTGCGCTATCTTCTCCACTATGGCATTCAGGTCAACAATGCTGCTCTCATCCTCTTCTTCTTCAATCATTCTCTTGTTTTCCTTTCTGAAAAATCTCTTTCTTAAGGCTCTCGATCTCCTTGTCCATCGACAGCTTCTCACGCAGGAGGTCATCTATGTCATCAATAGACATAGCTTCCTGCGAACTGTGTGCTATCAGCTTGGCCATCCTGCTCCGCTTGGCTTCAAGATCCCTCAGCCGAAGGGTCATCAAGCCTTTCTCCAGCTCCGTTTCTGGATCGACTGCACCAAGAAGGCGCTTGGTCATCTCAGAATAGACAAGACTCTTCAGTTCGGGGCTTTGTATGTTCTGCATCATGAGCTCAAAGGAATCTATGTCCTTTCTCTGTGCATCTTCCAATACGGTGTAAAGTTCCTTGGCGTAAGGGTCTGTGAATGTCTCAATGCCTATTCTGTTCCTTGCCTTCCTGAAAAGGTCCTTGTCATAAACAAGGATGAGCATGATGTACAGATCCGTTGATAAGCTAAGTGGATCAAGTATGACTGGAGCCTGGGGTTCATCTGACTTGTTCTTGTCACTGACTGGAATTGAAGCTTGCGCCTTGAGATAGTCTTCCGTGATCTGCTGTTCTGAAACCCCTAGCGACTCGGCTAGTGCCTTGATGTAACCTTGCCTCTCAATGGAATGCTGCGTTGCATCCAAATAAGGCTTGACCTCCTTGAAAATCAAATACTTGGCATAAGCCTGATTAACATTCTGAGTATACTTATTTATCGCCTCTTGTACAAGATACACGAATGCATCCATTGTACGAGAACCAGCCTCAAAAAGGGCTTTCTCTCCATTTTTCTCAAGGATTTCCGAAGCATCCTTTCCACCCTGAAGCCTTATGACTGCGTTGGATATTCCCATGGACTGAAGCAGGCACAAGGCTTTTCTCGTTGCCTCAGTGCCGGCCTTGTCCGAATCAAACAGCACAAGGATCTTCTCTGCATAGCGGCTCAAAAGCTTTGCCTGCTCTATCGTAAAGGCTGTTCCCAAGGGAGCAACTGCACACCCAAGGCCTGCCTGATGAAGAGCAAGGACATCGAAGTTGCCTTCGCAGATTATGGCCCTCTTCTCGCTCTTGATGGCTCCAAGGGCTTCATTGATGCCGAAGATGTTGTGCTTCTTGCTGTATATGACAGTTTCAGGCGTGTTTATGTACTTAGCCTTGCTTGTGCCTGACAGGTCTCTTGCAGTGAACCCTACAGTCCTGGAATCCCAGGTTCGTATGGGAAACATGATCCTATCGGAAAAAAGGGTGTAGGTCTTGCTGTTCTGGGAAAAAAGGCCGCTTTGCTCAAGCATCTGGGCAGAAAAGCCTTTCTTCGAAAGAAAGTCATAAAGCCAATGTGGATCCCTGGGAGCATAGCCAAGGCTGAATCTCTCTGCAATCACAGCCGACACGTGACGCTGCTCCAGGTAGTCTCTTGCATGCTTGGCCTCATCGGCAGTCTTTAGAAGATACCTGAAAGAGCTGGAAAGGCTCTGATAAAGGCTGAGGAGGGATTCCTCAAGGCTTCTGGCCTTCTTCTCGCTCTCGGTCTCCTCCTTGAGCTCCACTCCAGCCTGGCGAGCTAGCTTCTCCACCGCTTCAGGAAAGGTTATGTGGTCGATCTTCATGAGAAAATCGAACATGGATCCGCCTTCATGGCAGCCAAAGCAATAGAAGCGGCCTTCATCCTCGATTACAGTGAAGCTTGGGGTCTTTTCTCCATGCAGCGGACAGCATCCCCAGTAGCGGTTTCCTTTTCTTGTCAAGTTGACATAAGAAGACACCACATCGTAGATGCTTAATCGTGACTTGATTTCATCTATTGCATGCTGCGAGAACTTGGCCATCTGCCTCCTAATATAATGAAGAAAGCCTCATTAATCTATATTCTAGAAGCTTTATGAAGATAAAAGACCACTTATGTCCTCTTTCATCTGCTTTTTTAGGCTATCCTTGGCCTATTTGAAGCTTGAATTCTAGAAGCGCTGCAATTGCGAACTAGATGTCCAGCAGTATTATTTCATTATCTGCTTCTTCCTTAAGCCTTGACTTGACAAATTCCTCGTCAAGAACAGGGCCCTGCCCTATTCCAGGACAGTACTGGGACT
>JAQVSP010000008.1 GCA_028700425.1 Sphaerochaetaceae bacterium
GTTCTTTCCGTAAATATTTTACGTTATTTTTCTCAACTTCTTTTGTTTAAATAGTTTATTACAGGCCAATCTGTCTTTCACATCTTATGTTCCTGAGATCAGTCAAGTCTGATTAAAAAAGAAAAGGACAGGTGATTGCCTGTCCTTTATCATTGATTGACTAGTCTTACTTGACAGTGATTCTTCCCTGTGGCTCTGTGTACTCTGCTGGAACAACTCCGCCGAGGTACTCAGTGATGTAGGTGATCAGGACCTGGTTATCGATCATGGTCTCATCAAGCACAAGCTCGTTGTCCTTGAACATTGTATATCCATCTCCGCCCTGCTTGATCATGTAGTTGTGGGAGGCAACAGTGTAGGTCTTCTCCAGATCCAGAGGCTCATACTCGCCCTTTGCATTGAGAACAAGGACGTCCTTGATCCTATGGGGTCCTTCGATTCCGGCGAACATGAGATTGGCATCAAGCTTCACTGGGGTCGGCACGGAGGTGTCGATTGTGAACTTGAGTCCGGAAACCTGCAAGAAGCCGCCGTTCTCGCCCACTGCATTGCCATTGGCGCTTGCGATGCCCTGGGTGTTGCGTGCGCTCATCTCCAGGCAGTCGAGAATCTCAGCTCCCGTGGCCTTGACTGTGCAAAGCACGTTTCCATAAGGATGGACAGCGATGATGTTGGCAAGCGTTATGTCTCCGACCTTCAGGTCAGCTCTGATTCCACCGCCATTGATCAAGCCGATGTCAGCTCCTCCAAGTGTGCGATAAGCATCGGCGCAGAGGTCTCCAAGGTTGGTCTCCCTGGACCTGACAAGCCTGTAGCCTTCTGGGGCCTTTGTGGTGAGCTTGACAGAGGTGCTTGCGACAACCTTGTTCACTGCTGTCTCATAGCTTGCCTTGATCTGGTTTACAAATGCGCTTGCCGCCTCGTCCCTGACTGGGTATTTCACCAGGCCTGTGGAGATGTAGCCGTCGGCAGAGATGACAAGCTGCCCGATATTGGCAAGCTTTGTTCCAGTTGATGAATAGAGAACCGGATGGCCTTCCTTGTCAAGAACGTAGGTTCCGCTGACCGTGCTGTGGCTATGGCCATCCAACACTACATCGACTCCGCAGATGTTTGCAATCAGGTCGGTCGACCTATAAGGAGCGGATGCTGGATCGTCTCCGAGGTGAGCAACCAGGATGACATAGTCGACGCCCTTTGCGAGGACCTCGTCGATTGTGGCCTGCACCTTGGCAGCCAGATTAAGGCCATCGTTTCCTGCAGCGAAGCTGTAGACAAACTGGTCATTCTCCTGGAAGAAGGCTGGAGTGGACTTGGTTATTGTCTCTGGAGTCGAGACGCCAATGAAGGCTACCTTTGCCAGTCCGTAGCTGACAATCTCGTAAGGCTTGACAGCTGTAAGGGCTGATCCTGCCTTTCCGGTGTACTCGATGTTGCATGACAGATACTGCATGCCAGCCTTGTCGATAAGCTTGGATAGCTGAGCCATGCCATAATCAAACTCATGGTTTCCAAGCGTTCCGAAATCATAGCCGACCTTGTTCATGATATCCACAAGGAACTCTCCGTTGGACACTGTTCCGATTACAGCGCCCTGCACTGCATCTCCGCAGTCAACAAGAGCCACATAGGGTGTCTTCTCAAGAGCAGCCGCCTTGAAGGCCGCCAGCCCAGCATAGCCGATGTTCTCATCTATTGCGCAATGCACATCATTGGTGTACAGGACAACGATGTCATCCGGCTTCATAGCCTCAAGCTGACTTTGAGCAAACAGCATTGTGCAGGCAACTAGAGCGAGCAGAATGGTTGTCAAGATTTTTCGCATGTTCTTCATAACTTCTCCTTTGCGTTTAACGCAATTAAAAGGCTAGCATCATTTGAAGCAGAAGTAAAGAGTGAACAGTTTCCTGCCAGGTTTCCAAGAGGGGAATATGGCAAGGCTTCATTGATAAGGAAGGCATCCTGATGATGCCTTCCCCTCTTTCTACAGCTCGAACTGGGCCTTGTAGAGCTCAGCATATTCGCCGCCCTTGGCAAGCAGCTCCTCGTGCCTTCCGCTCTCGACAATGCCCTTGTGGTCGATGACCATTATGCAGTCTGCGCTCTTGATGGTGGAGAGCCTGTGGGCTACCACGAAGCTCGTCCTGCCCTCGGTCAGTATCTTGATCCCCCTCTGCACCAGAAGCTCGGTGTAGGTGTCGATGGCGCTGGTGGCCTCGTCGAGTATCAATATGGCTGGGTTGGAGATCAAGGTCCTTGCAAGAGCGAGGAGCTGCCTCTGGCCCTGAGACAGGCTCTGGTCGTTGACTTCTGTGTCATAGCCCTTCTCGGTTGCCAGGATGAAGGTCTCGGCTCCTATGGTCTGGCAGGCCTTCTTGATCACATCATCGGCGGCATCCAGCTTTCCGTATCTCAGGTTCTCCATTATGGTTCCGGAGAAAAGGTAGCTGTCCTGGGTCATCACCCCGATCTGGGCGCGCAGCGATGTGAAGCTTGCCTTGCTGATGTCAACTCCATCCAGCCTGACTGTGCCCTTCACCGGATCATAGAACCTTGCAAGAAGGTTGATGATCGTGGTCTTTCCAGCGCCTGTGGGACCTACCAAGGCTATTGTCTGGCCGCTGTGTGCCTTGAAGCTGATGTTGTCCAGCACCAAGGTGTTCAGGTCATCGGGGTAGCTGAAGCTCACGTTATCAAACTCCACCTCGCCCTTTAGCCTGGGCAGCTCAATTGGCTTGTCAGCTTCAAGCAGGGTTGCCTTGGTATCCAGGATCTCGAAGACCCTTTCTGCTCCTGCTATCTGGTTTCCCAGCTGATTGTACATGTTGGCCATCTGGCGGATGGGCTGCCAGAAGAGCCCAAGGTAGCTGGTAAAAGCCACGACCTCGCCTACCGAGGCCTTGGTCTTGATGGCCAGAAGATAAAGGAGCATCATTCCCAGGCCCATGCTGATATCGATTATGATTCGCACAGAGTCGGAGAGCTTGACAGCCTTGCGCCAGTTGACCTGGGCATCTGCTGTTATCTCAGAGAAGCTCTTGCTCATCTCCTGCTCTGCCCTGAAGCTCTGGACGACCCTTATGCCGTTGAAGGTCTCGTGGGAGAAGGCGTTGACGTTTGCAGACTTCTGCCTGTACTCCTGCCAGAAGACAAAGGCCTTCTTCATGATCACGACGCTTCCAATCACAAGTATGGGAAGGATTGCCATGATGGCGGCGGAGAACAGTGCGTTCTTGATGAACATCACTATGACAAGGACTATGACGAAGAACAGGTTTGGAACCAGGTTGGTGACCATGGACCTCAGCATGTCCTTCAGCGATGTAATGTCTCCAATAAGGCGGGAGAGTATCTTCCCGGTCGGCCTTGAGTCGAAGTAGTTCAGGCCCAGGGTCTGAAGATGAGCAAAGGCGTCTGAGCGGACCGTGAGGACCACCTCATTGGACACCTTGGCCATTATCCTGACTCTAAGCAGATAGAGCACCGACCATATCAGTGAAAGGGCTATGGATATGCATACCACAATAACCAGGCCCTTGGCGTTGGAGGATGCAACCTGCACATCGATGGCGTTCTCCACCAGCATGGGCAGAAGCACAGCTATGACGGAGCTTATTATCATGATGCAGATTACAAAGACAATCCAGGCCTTATAGGGCTTCATGTACCCTAGGACCCTTGCAACTGTAGCCCTCTTCTCGGCCTTGCTCTTCTCTTCGTTTTCGCTTGCTCTATTTACAGCCATCAGCTTCCTCCTTGGAATACTGAGCCACGTAGGTCTCGTAATAGCGCCCTTTCAAAGCCATGAGCTGTTCATGGGTGCCTCTCTCGACAATGCGTCCGCTGTCTAGGTATATGATCTCATCAGCCCTTCTGACAGCGGAGATCCTGTGGGCGACGATGATTGTGCTTTGCCTGTTCTCGATGTCCCTAAGCTCGTGCTGTATCTCTCTCTCGGTCTCCATATCAAGAGCCGAGGTGGCATCATCAAGCACAAGGATAGGTGCGCGCTTGGCAAGGGCTCGCGCGATGCATAGCCTTTGCTTCTGCCCTCCTGAAAGCCCGACGCCCTTCTCGCCGATGACAGTCTTGTAGCCTTCCTCAAGCTTCGTGATGAATCCATCTGCACGGGCCATTAGGGCCGCATTGATGGCTGTCTTGTCCTCCATCTGGGAGCTTCCGATCTTCAGGTTCTCCATGACAGTCTCTGAGAAAAGGAAGATGTCCTGGGTCACGATGGCAAATGCTCCCCTAAGGCTGTCAAAGTCCAGGTTCCTTATATCCTCGCCGTCCAGAAGTATCTGTCCGCTCTGAGGATCGAGGAAGCGAAGAGCCATGTTGGTTATGGTGGTCTTGCCGCTTCCGGTGGCTCCCATTATGCCCAGGGTTCCGCCGCTTTTGAGGGTGAAGGAGACATCATCGAGCACCTTGCTTGTCCCAAAGCTGGCGCTTACACCGCGGAACTCAAGCTCACCCTTGCTCCTGATGGCCTGGGTGCCTTCCTTTATCGAGCTGGAGGTGTTGAAGATCTTGTTGATCTTGCGTCCCGATGCCACAGCTCCCGATATCTCGTTTATGATCCATCCAAGCTCCATCATAGGCCACATGAGGTTGTTCACATAGCTTGTGGAGGAGGCCAGCTCGCCTAGCGTCATGGAGTTTCGAAGCACCATCAGGCCGCCCACCAGTATGGCAAGAGCCTGCATTATGCGCCCTATAAGGGTGATTATGCCATCATAGCCGGAGAAGACCTTCTCCAGGTTGACAGAGAGATTGAAGAAGTGCTTGTTGCGCTTCTCAAAGCGCTTTTTCTCATGCTCTTCCCTGTTGAACGCCTTCACAGTTCGTATGGCTGTAATGGCCTCGCTGGCTGTCTGGTTCATTGTAGCGGTCTCTTCGGAGATGTCGTCGAAGATCTTGTCTCCCTTCTTCTCCTCCTTGAAGGCTATTACGGCAATGATGGGCATGATGCACACGCAGACGATGGCAACAGGCAAGGAGAGCTTGATCAGGCAGACCAGCATCACCACGACCTGGACGACAAGCTGCAGCAGGAACAGGCCTATGAAGCCCAGCGAGAAGCCTACCATCTCGGTATCGTGCTTGACGCGGCTCATGAGCTCGCCTGGGGTGTTCTCCTTGAAGAAGCCCTGGTCCTGCTTCTCAATATGATTGAAGAGATCGTTGCGGCAGTCCCTGATGATCAGGCTTCCCACTATGTCGGAGGTGTATTCCTGGGCATACTTGGTAAGGCCCTTGAAGATATAGCATCCAAGCATAGCCAGCAGGAAGGCCCACATGTGAGAGGTGTTCTGGCCGATAAGCACATCATCAACCAGCTTCTGGACAAACCAGGGCATGGCAGCATCGAAGCCGACCCCAAGCAAAAGCATCAGCAAGGACAGAAAATAGTACTTCTTGTGCTTCTTGATGTAAGGAAAAAAACGTTTCATGATTACAGCTACCAGAATAAAATTAATAGAGCGCTTTATAAACGACAAAAGGCTGTAGAGCAGCTACAGCCTTCAAATCGTAGAATGTATTGCACCCCCTTGTCAAGATTGTGCAACCAAAGGTTTATAAGCTTGAAACGTCGCCTCCGAAGTACTTCATAGACAGCTCAGACAGCTTTCCGCTTGCCCTAAGCGAGGCAAGGGCCTTGTTGACAGCCTCCACCAGGCTCTGGGAATCGCTTCCCTTCTTCATCGGGATGGCCACGCGGTTGATGTCGTCTGCAAAGGCCACCAGCTTGATCGGTGTGTTGGGCTGGGCCTTGAGATAATCATAGAAGGACACATCGGCATTGAGGGTTGCATCCACTCTGCCAGCGACAAGGACCTGTATGGTCTCGCTCAGGGTATCCACACCTGAAACTGTGGCTCCATAGCGCTCGGCAAGCTCCATGTAGGTGCTTCCGACGCTGTTGGCAGTGGTCTTGCCATTAAGGTCGGCTAGGCTCTTGATCTCCTGGTTGTCGCTTCGTACAGCCAAGGCGGTTCGGATATAGGCATAGGGCTCGCTGAATGTGAACTTGAGCTCCCTGTCGGCCGTCACATCGACGCCATTGATCATGATGTCGTACCTGCCGCCTTCCAGGCCTGCAAGAAGGCCGTCCCACTCGCCCTCAATGAAGCGAGCCTTGACGCCAAGAGCCTGGGCTATGGCCTCTCCTATCTCGGTGTCGTAGCCAACCAGCTTGTCGGTCTCGTCATGATAGGTCCACGGGGCCCAGTTGCCTTCCATGGCGATTGTGATCTCCCCCTTTGCCTTGATCCTGGCAAGAAGGTCCTGGGCAGGAGCTTCGCCTGTGCCATTGGCCCATATGAAATTTCCAAGGACAGCGATAAGCAGGATTGATATGACTGCCAGCTTTCTTTTCATTGTTGTATTCCTCTCTTGTATATGTATTCACAAACAGGGCCCCTAGGTCCTGTCTTCATCTATGCTCTTCAGAAACGCTGCGGCTCTCTGGGTGGATGGGCTTCTGAAGAAGGCCTCAGCAGGTCCGCTCTCCAGCACCGAGCCATCCTCCATGAAGACGGCCTTGCTTGAGATGGTGCGTGCAAAATGCATCTCATGGGTGACTATCACCATGGTCATGCCCTCCTCAGCAAGCTGCCTTATGACCTGAAGAACCTCTCCTATGAGCTCAGGGTCCAGAGCGCTGGTAGGCTCGTCGAAGTAGATGATCCTTGGCTTGGCAGCGATGGCTCGGGCAATGGCGACGCGCTGCTGCTGTCCCCCTGACAGCTCGTGAGGATAGAAATCCCTCTTCTCAGCAAGCCCGACCTTGCTAAGAGCCTCCATGGCTATAGCCTGGGCTTCTGGAATCTTCATGCCCCTGGCTGCAACCAGGCCCTCTGTCACATTGCCTAGCGCTGTGCGGTTGCGAAAAAGGTTGTAGCTCTGAAAGACGAATCCAGTCTGCAGCCTGATGGCAGCTACATCCTTGCGCGAAATGGATGCCAGGTCATAGCCTTGTCCCTGGAAGCTAAGCGATCCACTGTCAGCTTTCTCCAGGAAGTTGATGCACCTTAGGAGCGTGGTCTTGCCCGACCCGCTTGGACCTATAATGGAAACGACCTCGCCGCTGCCGACCTCAAGGCTTGCGCCCTTCAGGACAAGCTGGCCGTCAAAGCTCTTTCTGACATCGCTGGCAATCAGCATAAGATCTCCTAGTAGCCTGCACGGCTGAGTCTCTTCTCACCCTTGCGCTGGACCCAGGTCAGCACAGTGGAGAAGATCAGGTATATGGCTCCCACCTCAATGTAAAGGGGCAAGGCCTCATAGGTCCTTCCCACTATTCTCTGGGTTGCCATGAACATCTCCATCACTGTGATGTTGGCTGCAAGCGAGGTATCCTTGACCATTCCAATCAGAGAGTTGGAAAGCGGAGGGAAGGCTGTCCTGAAGGCCTGTGGAAGGATGATGCGCCTCATGGTCTGCAACCAGCTCATGCCCACGCAGTAGCCTGCCTCAAGCTGGCCTTTTGGTACGGACTCTATCGCAGCCCTCATGGTCTCTGCACAGTAGGCTCCCTCGTTTATCGAGAAGACTATGACAGCAGACGGAAAAGGATCTATCATGATGCCCAGGTTGGGAAGTCCATAGAAGAGCACATAAAGCTGCACCAGAAGAGGCGTGCCTCTGATGACCCAGATGTAGAACCTGGCCAGGGTCTTGAGGACGGGTATCCTGGCGATCTGCACCAAGGCCGTGGCAACAGCTATGACCATGGCAATGCTGAAGGCTATGACCGTCAAGGGCAGCGTCATGACAAGCCCGGGTACAAGGATCTTGGGAAAGGAATCCACAAGCAGGTTCCAGATGTTCAAGCAGGGCCTCCACCGACGCTTCCAAGGGAAGCTAGCATTCAAGTTACACCATGTAGCTTAAATTGAAGATAACAAAACAGTATAGAACTTGTCAACCGTTTCCTTTTAATCTATGATGATTATGGAGGCAAGGATGGCAGACTACAAGAGAGCTAGAACCCAGCAGCAGAAGGCCCAGAGGCTTGACCAGATCAAGACTGCGGCCCATGAGCTCTTTCTCCAAAGCTCCTACCATGCAATAAGCCTGACCACGATAGCACAGAAGCTGGGATGGTCGAGAGCCATGCTCTACAAGTATGTCTCCACCAAGGAGGAGATCTTCCTCGCCCTCTGTGCAGACCAGAGAGCCTCGTACTTCCAGGCTCTCCGCTCAGCCTACCCTCCTGGAGCTCAGTATTCATACCAGACCCTTGCCCAGGTATGGAGCCAGATACTCTGCTGCCACAGAGGCTATCTTTGCTACAGCGAAATCCTATCCTCCATAATCGAGACCAATGTAAGCGTCGACACCCTGGCTGCCTTCAAGAAGGCCTACCATGATGATGAAAAAAGCCTTGAGAGCCAGTTCGCAGCCAATCTTGGCATAAGCCAGGACAGCGTGAGAGACCTATGCCTCAGCATCCATAGCCATGCCACAGGAATCAAGTGCTGCTGCTCCTGCCGTCCCCTTGTCCAGGAGGCCATGGACAAGGCTGGCCTGGTAACGGAGGAAGTGGACTTTGCCTCAAATATGCAGGATTTCATCCTAATGTGCCTGCTGTGGCACTGCAAAAGACCAGTTGCGCAGCCTTGAGCTCTGAGCTAGACTGCAGGAATGGAAAAGCAAGTCGAAAGCGAATCTAGGCTGTCTTTCATAGAGGCAACAAGCATCATAATCGGCCACGGGGTGGGATCTGGGATACTGGCGGTGCCCTATCTGGCCTCCAGGGTCAGCTGGCAAGCTGTGCTTGGCATAGTGGCGCTGGCCTATGTAATCAACCTGATCCTGCATCTTCTCATAGCTGAGCTGGCACTGAACAATGGGGGAAGGCAGTTTATCAAGTGCTTTGAGTCGGAGCTCTTCACAGGCAAGCTCAAGAAGCTCTTCACCTCATTAGCCTTTGCGATGCTGGGCTTATCGGTCCTGATGAATGTCAGCGGCTTTATAGCAGGATCTGCTGCTGTGCTTGAGTCGTGGCTTGGGCTTTCCCCAAGGCTTGCGATGATAATCTACTATGTGGCCTCGGCAGCAGTTGTCTTTTTTGGCATGAAGTCTGTAGGCATCTTCGAGAAAGTCGCCGTTTCTGCAATGGCCATGGTCATTGCCGCCCTGTTCACAGCCACTCTCACCTCCCCCATAAGCCAGCTGCCAGCCATCACCAAGGCTCCAGGCAACCTGCTGGCTCTCTATAGCATGGTGAGCTTCTCGCTCTCTGCTGTCATGTCTGTGCCTCAGGTGGTAAAGGGCCTTGACGGAGATCCCAGGGCTATAAGGCTCTCCATAGTTGCAGGCACCGGAGCCAACACCGCCATGCTGCTGGCTGTGACATTCATGACACTTCTTGGTGCAGGATCCTCCATAACCCAGAAGGGAGCCCTGGTAGACCTAAGCGCTCACCTAGGAGGATGGGTCTCTGTGATAGGATACATCTTCAGCCTGCTTGCTCTTACCACCTCGCTTTGGGCCAGCACCCTCAATCTCAGGGACATTGTCAGCGAGCAGACAGGCCCTGAAGTCTCCCATTTGCGGAGTCTTCGGATCCTTGGGCTTTCAGATAGCCATAGCGCTGGCTTCCCTTTTAGCCACCATAGGCTCCGTGACTCCAGTGGCCTAGCTCTCCCTGATGAGCTTGCGGATGAGCCTTCTCTCCCTAAGGTCAACCTTGCCGTTTGCAGCGCAGAAAGCAAGGCAGAAGGATACCATGTGGATCTTGATCTGCTCATCAAGGATGCCGTACATGTCGATGATGTCCTCGACAGCCTTTATGGTGTCCCTGTCCTTGCCGACCTCGATCATGGCCTGGACCTGCTCGTATGGCACGCTGATGCCTAGGATCTCCTCGAAAAGCTTGTATTCCTCAAGCTCAAGGCGACCGCTGCTGGCACATGCCACGTATGCAAACAGGCAGAATGTCTTGGGCCCATCCTTGCCCATGGCAAGCAAGGCTGGCATAATGGCAACAGAATCATTGATTGCAATCCCGCGAAGCTCATCGAAGCTCATCTTCTCATATGCATCGCATGTCTTGTTGTATTCGAACATAGCAACCCCCCTAGATTGAGGATAAGGCATTTCTTCCTAGGATTCTAGATGGACTTTGCCCTTAAATCGCCCTTTGCAGGTGGAGCAATCAAGAAAATCAGCTATAATGAAGCCATGGAATATAAAGGATACCAGGCAAGCGCCTGCTACAATGCAGAGTTCGATGCATTCATCGGAGAGACAACAAACACAAGCGCCATGATCAGCTTCGACAGCCCAGATGAAAAAGGCCTGCAGAAAGCCTTTGAGGATGCGGTTGACGATTATCTGGCATGGTGCGCTGAATCAGGGGAGAAGCCAGAGGCTCCTAGAGCTTCTTGGTCTTGAGCCTGAGGGCATTGGACACCACGAAGACCGATGAAAGGCTCATGGCCAGGGCTCCAAGCATCGGGCTCATGAGGATTCCGAAGGCTGGATAAAGGGCGCCAAGGGCTATTGGGATTCCCACAGCATTGTAGAAGAAGGCCCAGAAAAGGTTCTCCTTGATGTTGGTCATGGTCATGCGAGACAGCTTGATCGCCTTCTCCACATCCCTGACATCGCTTTTCATCAGCACTATGTCTGCAGATCCCATGGCTATATCAGAGCCTGTGGCAACCGCACATGAGGCATCAGCCTGCACCAAGGCAGAGGCATCGTTTATGCCATCGCCTACCATCATCACCACCCTGCCCTCCTTCTGAAGAGCCTCTATGGCGCCAGCCTTGTCCTGTGGAAGCACATTGGCCTTGACCTGGTCCACCTCCAGCTGTGAGCCCAGATATTCAGCTGCCCTTTGGGAGTCTCCAGAGAGAAGGATCACCTTCTTTCCCATCCTCCTAAGCGAAGCCACAGCTTCCTTTGACCCCTCCTTGAGGCTGTCAGACAGGCCGATCAGGCCGATCAGCTTTTCTCCGCGGCTTACCAGGACTGTAGCCTTGCCCTGGCCTGCCAGCCTTTCCTGCTCTGCCTCAAGGCCCTTGAGGCCAACAAAGGATCGGCTTCCAGCCTTAAGGTTCCCCGAGGCCATGCCCTTTCCAGGCTCCTCGGTGCCCATCAGGCTGTCAAGCTCCACGCCTTTGGTCTTGGCCTCCTCGACTATAGCCTGGGCAAGAGGATGGCTTGAAAGAGCTTCCAGGGAGGCGGCAAGCTTCAAGGCCTCATAAGGGTCATCTGCAATTATGTCGCTCACCGATGGCTTGCCCTTGGTGAGGGTTCCTGTCTTGTCAAACACCACGGTATCAACATCGCCCGCCTTCTGAAGAGCTTCTCCGCTCTTAATGAGAATGCCATTCCGCGCTCCAAGGCCTGTGCCCACCACAATGGCTGTAGGTGTGGCAAGGCCCATGGCGCAGGGACAGGCTATGACCAGAGCTGACGTGAAGACCCTGATGGCAAAGCCAATATCCTTGCCTGCGAAGATCATCCAGGCAGCGCTTCCCAGGACCGCAAGGGCCATCACGATGGGGACGAACACCCCGGAGATCTTGTCAGCAAGGCTTGAGATGGGGGCTTTCTTGCCCTGAGCTTCAGACACAAAGTCGATGATCTTGGATAGAAGGGTCTCAGAGGCTCCTCTGTCGACTCGAACCTTTACAGCCGATCCAAGGTTCATGGTTCCAGCATAGACCCTGTCATCCTTGGCCTTGTCCACGGGAAGGCTCTCACCGGTGAGCAGGCTCTGGTCGGCCTGGGTGAAGCCCTCCTCCACTATGCCGTCGGAGGGAAAGCCAGAGCCCTTTGCCACAAGCACAAGGTCTCCAGCCTTCAGGTCGGAGGCATTTATTATCAGCTGATTATCACCGCTTAGAAGCACAGCTGTTCTAGGGGCGAGGTTGATCAAGCCCTCTAGGGCGCTGGTGGTCTTCTTCTTGCTGGAAGCCTCCATGCTCTTTCCAAGCCCTACCAAGGCTACGACTATAGCGGCTGATTCATAGTAGAGCTGATGGATGGCATGAGGATCACGGCCTACCTGGAATGTCATGAACAGTGAATAGATGAAGGCTGCAAGGCTTCCAATTGCCACCAGGCTGTCCATGTTAGGGTTGAAGTGCACAAGAGCCTTCAGGCCAGATCGATAGAACTCATGGCCCAGAGCCATTATGCTCAGGGCAAGGATGCACTGGGCTATGGCGTAGAGCATGGGATGGCTGATGTCTACATGAAAGAGCATCGGGCCCATGGAGAGCATCAGCAATACGGCACTCAGCGCCAGGCTTGCTATGATTGCGGTCTTGGCCTGGCGCGGAGCGCTTGAGGGCATTGCTCTTTCATTTCTCCCAAGCAGGCGGGCATCGAAGCCCGCCTTGCGCACTGTTTCAATTATCGAGTCCTCTGAGACCTTCTCTGGGTCGTAGTCTATGCTAAGGCGGCCTGTTATCAGGTTTACATCAGACTCCTGGACGCCTTCAAGGCGCCTTGTGACTCTTTCAACCGATGCACTGCAGGCTGCACAGTGCATGCCTTCTACCAGGTATTCTTCTTTTTTCATGACCAAATAGTACTTAAAATATCTTCCAGTCGGCTAGAGGCTTCTAGTAGCGCACCTTGTCGCGCAGCTCCCAGTACAGCTTTGTGCCTACCAGCTCTGGGTTCACTGACTCGATGATGTCTATTAGGTCATAGTCATTGTCGCTTATTGCCTTCAGGTTTGCTCCTCTGCTCTCAAGGATGCCAAGAGCTGTTATGCTTGGGTTGTAGGCTGCATACATCACTGCCGTATAGCCATCCAGGTCTCTTGCCTCCATATTTGCAGAGGCTCTGAGCAGAGCCTTGACTGTCTTTCCATCAGGGCTTGCAAAGGCTGCTGCCATCAAGGGTGATATGCCGTCCTCGTTGCGGCTGTTGACATCCCAGCCTGCATTGATCAGGTCCTTGGCCAAGTCAGTGATATTCATGAAGCAGCAGTAGGTCAGAGGATCCACAAGGCCTTCATAGATGTCGCTGTAGACGTAGACATACGGGCTTTCGCTATCGCTTGCCATCAAGATTGAATACAGGCCTTCTATATCCCAGGCCTTTCCTTGATAAATGCTCGAGGAGAATCCTATGTACTCCAGGACCTGAGACAAGTCCCCGTTGAAGTAGTAGTCAAGGCAGGTCTCATCTGCAAAGGCTCCAGAGCTGGCTAGAGAGCTCAAGATGCTCCCATTGCCGCCTATCAGAGCGCATAGCTCCATAGGCTTGAGATCCAGAAGGCAGGCTTCGTTGACGTCTGCTCCCCTGCTTATGAGAAGCTGGGCTGCATCCTCATTGCCAAGCAGGATGGAAAGCCCCAGGAGGCTGACAGGTCCGCTCTCGGTGGGGACGAGGAAGTCAGGGTCGACTCCAGCATCCAGGATGGCCTCCAGCGACCTTGAGCCGCTTCTCTCAAGGCCCAGATCTCCAAGCTCGCTGTCTAGCCCGATCTCCTGCAAGACCACGTCGACTACCCAGCCTGGCAGGGAGACTATGCTTGCCATGGCGCAGTAGCCGTCTGCAATGGCTCCATGCTCAAGCAGGTTCTGCACATCCCCATCAAGCAGGCATGCGATAGCCAGAGGAGTTATGCCATAAGGCCCCTGGAAGGCTGCATTTGCCCCATTGTCAATCAGGTACTCCACAGCTCTTGAGTTCTGCATAGCGATGGCAAGCATGAGAAGGCTCACCCTGCCCTCTATCCCTAGGCTTGACAGATCCAGGTAGGCCATTGGGTCTCCGCCTTTGGCCATGACCTTGCCAAACAGCTCAAAGCGATCCAAGGAGGGCAGAAGCTCGCCAAGGTCAAGCACAAAGCCAAGCTCATTGCTTACAAGAGCCTCAAGAAATGCAATGCTGAGCTTATCAACCTCGAGCAAGGACAAAAAGGGCATCAAGCCAAGGGAGTCATTGCTGATCTCCAAGGCCCTGTCCACTACAGATGGGCTTGAGGAGAAGATGGAGAAAAGCTGGCAATCCAGGCCCTGGTCCTGGGCTCCATTATCCAGAAGGTAGTCTATCAAGCTCACATCATCGCCCATGCAGCCAAGATCCAGAAGGTCAAGCGACCATCCTATGTCTGGTATCTCCAGCAGGGCATTCAATGAGATTCCTGCACTTCTGAAGGCCTGCAGCTTGTCCAGAGCCGAAGCATTGGAAGCAGGAAAGCCTGCGACCTTAAAAATGATTTTCAGCCTGGCATTGGAGCTGATGACAGCCAAGGCCATGGCAGATCCAGGATCCTTGCTTCTTGCAGCTAAGCTCTGCAGGCCTTGCATATCCGAGCTTTGCACTGCGGCAAGCTCCAAGGCAGTCATGCCCTGCTCAAGAACTATGTCTGCCTCCCCGCCTGCTTGGATAAAAGCATTTATTGAGCCTGGTTCAGTGAAATCCAATGCATAGAGCGATGCAAGGAAAACGGACAGAATAATGACGGAAAGCAGTCTTTTCATTCTTCAACCTCCCTCTAAGTCTAGCATGAGAATTCCAGCTTCACAATGGCTGGGCCAAATGCTAGAATACAAGCATGAAAATCACATTGGCAGGAGGCTGCTTCTGGGGCCTGGAAGCAGCATTGAACCTTTGCAAGGGCGTAAGCTCTACAAGCACAGGCTTTGCAAACGGAAATACCGAGGCCATGGTCACCTACGAGCAGGTCTATACCGACAAAACCGGCTTTGCTGAGGCTGTCGACTTCAAGCTGGAAGGCACAAGCCTTTCTGACTTGCTGGACTACTTTCTTTTCTTCACTGACCCTACGACGCTCAACGCCCAGGGGCCTGACAAGGGAACGCGCTACAGGACCATTCTCTTGTACCGCGACCAAGAGCAAAGAGGAGAGATGGAAGCTGCCTTGGCCAGGGCTGCAGAGCGCTATGCAGGCAAGCCAATCTATGCCAAGGTCGAGCCATTGAGATCTTTTGTCAAGGCCTCGGAATACCACCAGCGCTACCTGGATAGGAACCCAGGTGGATACTGCCACCTAAACTTAGCAGCCTGCAAGACATATCTTGAAAGAAAAGGACTTCTTGCCAAAAAGAATTAATACGCAAATTCTAAGTTTTGTTTCACTGACATAATTTTCCGTGATAGAATGCACCTGCCATCAAAAGGAGGCATTCTATCATCATGAACTTCAAGACAATCAAGAAGGGCAACTTCGCGTCCACAGGAGAGCATTTCTCATACAGCTTGTTCTTCCTTGGCCAGAACATCCTGTGGGCGTTCATAGGCTACATCTCCACATTTCTAACTGATTTGGGAATCCCGGCAGCAAAAGCTGCAGCCATCCTCATAGTCCCCAAGGTCTGGGACGCTGTCAATGACACCATATTCGGCTGCATAGTGGACCGCCACATGTTCAAGAATGGACAGAAGTTCATGCCTTGGGTGAGAATCGGAACCGCTGCAGTGGGATTGACCACTATAGCCATATTCATCATACCAGCCACTTTTTCAGAGGGGCTCAAGATAGCGCTCTTCATTGCAGCCTACCTTCTCTTTGATGCAGCATACACAATACTTGATGCACCTGCCTTTGCAGTGACCACAGTCATGACAAGCAACGTTCAGGAGAGAACCTCCATCATCGCCGGCGGAAAGCTCTGGTCCATGGTTGGAGCCATGCTTGCAGTGGTGCTGATCCCGATGATCAGGCCAATGGTAGGCTGGGCTCTTTCCTCTGTCTTCTTTGTCCTGGTATCTGTTGTCCTGATGATTCCGATGCTCTTTACAGTCAAGGAGCGCCATTCCGACATGACAAAGACCAAGGAATCGCCGACCTTCAAGCAGATGTTTGCCTATCTAAAGGCCAACAAGTACCTCCTGGTCGTTCTTCTAGCCCTTCTGGTGCTTGGGCTTTCCAGCGTAGAGCAGATACTTGCCATATACCTGGCAAGGATATGCTTCAACAAGGAGAGCGTAGCCACAATAGTCAGCGCCTGCGTTGCAGTGTCAGTGATCTTCAGCTCGGCCATCATCCCGACCCTTGCCAAGAAGCGCGACAAGTTCAAGGTTCTGCAGTTCGGACTCATCTTCTCCATCATCGTTGATGTGATAACCTACTTCGTCGGCTATGGCAACCTGATCGTGGCAATAGTCCTGATCATGCTCAAGTGCGTTGGCCTTGCCTTCTACCAGGTCATAATCTACATGCTCATAGCAGACACCGTCGAGTATGGAACCTACAAGTCAGGCACAAGGGCAGCTGGCATCAGCTTCGCCCTGCAGTGCTTCACTGCCAAGCTCAAGAACGCCCTGGTGAACTCCATCGCCCTTGGAGCCCTTGCAGTTTTCGGCTTTGTATCCGGAGAGAACGCAATCCAGCCAGCTGGAGTTGCCAATGGAGTCTGGATGATATTCTGCCTGCTTCCAGCCATAGGCTTCACCATCGCCATCATACTGCTCAGCCTTACCTACAAGCTCAAGGACAAGGATGTGCAGACCATGAGCGCCTACAACAACGGCACAATCACAAAGGCAGCCGCCGAGGCCCTGCTGCTGAAGGACTATGGACCTGCAGCTTCCAGGTAAAGCATCGCTTTGATTACATGAAGAAGGCGCCAGATGGCGCCTTCTTCCTTACTATTAGCTTTCTTCTGTCACTTCTGCATTCTTGCATCTGCTGCGCTCTTGCCCGAGCCTATATGAGCCATGAACTCATCATAGGCGCTGTTGGCATTGGGATCCGGCTCATAGCCTTGAAGAGGATAGTTCTCCAGGATGAAGTCTATGTCCTTGTCGCCTCTGCCGGAGAGGTTCACCAGCACCGTCTTGTCCTTGCCAAGCGTCCTGGCAAGCTTTGTTGCATAGGCTACTGCATGAGAGCTCTCAAGGGCTGGGATTATGCCTTCCATTCTGGAGAGCACGTAGAATGCCTCGACTGCCTCCCTGTCGGTTATGGTCTTGTACTGTACGCGCTTTATGCTATGAAGATAGCAATGCTGGGGCCCAACTCCAGGATAGTCCAGGCCGCTTGCAATTGAGTATACAGGCAGAGGCTCGCCCTTGGAGTCCTGGATCACCAGGCACCTAAAGCCATGAAGAATGCCTTCTGTTCCCTTGGTTATGGAGGCAGCATGGTATGGGGTGTCAAGCCCCTTTCCAGCTGGCTCGACGCCATAGATGCCCACTTCCTTGTCATCCAGGAAGGCGCTGAAGATTCCCATGGAATTGCTTCCGCCTCCTACACAGGCGACTATGTTGTCCGGAAGATTTCCTGTCATGTCCAGAAACTGCTTTCTGGCTTCCAGGCCTACGACGGACTGAAAATCTCTCACCATCATAGGAAATGGATGAGGGCCGACGACAGAGCCTATGCAGTAGAGCTGAGTCACTGGATCTGCAACATAGGCCTTGAAGGCTGCATCCACTGCATCCTTGAGGGTCCTGGTGCCTTCGTTGACCTCTATGACACGAGCTCCAAGGATCTTCATGCGGCTTACGTTCGGGCTTTCCTTGGCTACATCCACAGCGCCCATGTATATGTCGCACTCAAGGCCCAGAAGAGCAGCGGCAGTGGCAAGGGCCACTCCATGCTGGCCAGCTCCCGTCTCTGCGATGATCTTGCGCTTGCCCATGCGCTTGGCAAGAAGGGCCTCGCCTATGCAGTGGTTGATCTTGTGGCTGCCTGTGTGATTGAGATCCTCTCTCTTCAGGTAGATCTGGGCTCCGCCTACTGCGGCGCTTAGGCGCTTGGCGTAGTAGATGGGGCTTGGACGGCCTATGTAGTGCTCGCGCAGATAGTTGAGCTCCTCCAGAAATTCAGGTTCGTGGGAGAGCTTTGAGTAAGCCTCTGTTACCTCGTCCATAACCTTCTGCAAGGCTGGCGGCACAAAGGACCCGCCATATTTTCCGAATGTTCCGTCTGCCTTTGGCAGATCAAGCGTATCCAGCTCTGAGTTTATCAGATTCCTATTGTCATGCATTTTGCTTTCCTTTCCTTTTCAAATGAGATTTTTTCTTTGGGCTTGATTGAAAAAGCTAGGGTCGCCAGCTGAAGGTGGAGAAGATGACCTGGTTCTGATAAATGGTATGCATAGTGCCCCTGTTTCTATTTAGAGAAACATTACTATGTACAGAAACATTTGTCAATAGGATATTTTCTATTTTTCTAGATCCATGATCTTCGCCACACGGCGTGCATGGCGTCCACCCTGGAAGCTGGCATCCAGATATGCATCAAGCATGTCCTCAACCTTGTCCTGGTAGGCTATCCTTCCGCCGAAGGCGATGAAGTTGGCGTCATTGTGCTCACGTGCAAGAGCAGCTGCAAAGCAGTTCTGAGGCAAGGCGCACCTGATGCCGTCAAGCTTGTTGGCGCTTATGCTTATGCCGATTCCGGTTCCGCAGCAAAGCACGCCAAAGTCATAGCCTCCCTTGCGAAACTCATCCACAGCCTTCTTGGCCTGGTCAGGATAGTCGCAGGAATCCTCTGTGGTTATGCCAAGCCAGTTGACCTCAATGTTTCGGCTTTCAAGGTGACTCTTTATTCTTCTGGACAGCTCAACTGCCCCATGATCATTTGCAATGACTGCTTTCATGCTTGTCTCCTTATCATCTTGTGACTATGTAATGATCGTAGATTATAAAGCTCCAGTAAAGAGCGAACTGCCGCGTCATGAGGTTGTAGGCCACCCCTATTGGGATGAGTCTCTCGCGCCTTGCGCTTAGAGGGCTTCCAACAACAGCAGGGTAAAGCCTCAGCGTTATGGTCGTAGGCAGGAAAAGCCCTTGTGGGTTGTGGTCGGATGCGATGACTCCCAAGGCTGCCATGACACTTATGTTGTCTCCGGCGGAATTGGGCCTCACGTTCTTTCCAGTGAGGTTCAAGGCTAGCTCTGCCTGAACCTGGATGTCGGAGAAGGGCCTTGGCGTAAGCTGGGCTGAGAGGCCTAGGTTCAGCTCCATCCTGTCCCCAAGACAGGCCGAGACGCCTGCCATTGCCTCCAGGCTGTTTGCACAATAGGGATCGAATGACAAGGCACTGTGGCCAAAGCTTATGGCAATCGGGCCTGCCCATAGCATGGAGGCAATAAGAAAAGCTGAAATCGATGTAAATAGGCGTCTTAGATAAGGCATGTGAACCTCATAAGCGTTATGCCCCATTCATCCACCTCCCTGAAGGTGGTTGAGAAGCATACATAGGGGCAGACCCATTCATAGATGAAGTCTCGCTCCTCGAACTTGAAGACCTTGGCCTCCAATACCCAGAAGGTGCCTTGCCTGAACCTGTAATCCAGGCCTGCCGAGATCTCGGGGCTCCAGGCTGTTGGGTTGACAGCCACAAAGCGCATTGGATGTTCCAAGGTTCTGAAAAGCGTCAGGGAAGCCTGTGCGCGTATGCCCCTGATATGAAGCCCATCGACGCTTGAGCTCAAGGTAAGGCTGTAGTCGAGGCTTGGAGTCAGGACTGGCAGGTTCAGCAGGGTATGGCGCAGGTTCAGGCTTGCATCCACAGTGGCGCTGGAGGAGCCGCTGAGGCTTGCCCCATAGCCAAGCGTGCGATTGGGTGCCAGGATGGCGTAGGCTGACAGGCAGACCGTCAGGATAAGTGCAATTGCAATTGGTCTTTTCACGTCAGCCTCCTATGATCACCATGGCAAAGCGCAATGCGCCTTCCAGGGTCTTATAGCTCTGGGCCTCCTCAGCTGTCAATGGCCGGCCATCTTCAAGCAAGCTGTCGAAGTGGTCTCCAAGCTGGGAAGCAAGATCCTTGCTGTCTATTATCAGGGCGATCTCATCGGACAATGTCATGGACCTGAAGTTGTAGTTCATCGAGCCTACAACGCTGTATTGGCCATCCACTATCATCAGCTTCTCGTGCAGCAGGCCATTGGAGTTGTCATTGGCGTTCTCCCTATAGACTGTGGCTCCGGTTTCCATGAGATCAAGAAATGCGTACTGGGCTGCGACTCTTGGGGCGCGCCTAGAGTCGAAAGGCACCAGGATCTTCACCTCTGCGTTCTGGGCTGCGTTGGCAATGGCCTTGACCATGCTATTGTCCATGTAAGGAAGATAAGGAAGGAATTCCACTTTCTTTTGGGCGTGAGAGAGAAGAATTCCATAGGCCTTTGCAATTATCGTTCTGCTCTTGCCATACTGGTTTGCCAGGTATGCCGTTATGCTGGCCTCTGGACAGCTAATTTGCCATGGCGGAAAGTCAGCCTCACTGACAAGGCGCCAGTCATGGTCATTCCAGAAGTCCACAAAGTCCTTCATCAGGCGCTCTGCCAGGCTAGGAGACTTGAAGAGGTACATGCTGTCTCTCTGTCCCCCATTCTCATGGGCATTCATCGAGACATAGTTTAGGTTCATGCCTCCCAGGGCTACATAGAGGCCATCCACTACTACCATCTTGCGATGATCGCGGTACAGCATATGGGTCAGCCCTATGAGCCTGTTTCCTGAGACGGGGTTGACGGTGAGGATCTTCACCCCCACATCCTCCAGGTAATAGAAGGGCCTTAGGTACTCCTTGGACTCTGTCATGTCAAAGAATCCTACTCCATCGTTGACGAAGTAGACCTTCACGCCCTCGGAGGCCTTGCGGGCCAGGATGTCGAAGACCTTCTGGTTCTGGTCGCACTCTGATCCAAGGAAGGTCTCAAGAATTATGTAGGACTGGGCTTTTTCAAGTGTCTCAACCAGGGCGGCATACCAGTCCACGCCGTCATAATAGACCTCTGGATAGCTGATCGTGACCTCTGTCAAGCCGGCTTGCGTAAGAGCCTGCCCAACATCCAGATCGCTGCGAAGAGTCTTCGCATCAAGCATATAGGATGTGGATGAGCAGGAGGCAAGGAGGCTAAGGGCTAGCAGCAGAAGAAGGAAGGCTTTGTTCTTGCTTTTCATTAATTCTCTGGACTGAAGACAAAGGGATGAGGAAGAAGATCCGAAAGTGTATAGCTTATCTGGGCTTGCTTGTCATTTACAAGCCAGATGGCTGTATCCGGATTGCCGAACTCACCTATTCGCTGGCGGCATATGGCGCATGGAGGAGCTGGGTCCTCGCTGGTGGAGGCAATAACCAATGTCCTCAGCTTCATGGAAGGTCCTTCCTCCGCCACAGCATGGACTATGGCATTGCTCTCAGCGCATATTGTGCCGCCATAGGAGGCATTCTCAACATTGCACCCGGTATAGATGTTGCCTTTCTCGGTCACAAGGGCGCAGCCTACCTTGAACTTCGAGTATGGGCAATAAGCCTTTCTCATCACATCCAATGCCATGCCTTTAAGCATTCCTATGTCATCTGTCATTTGCAGCCTCGCAGAATTCCCCGTTTCCAGGGCGTCCCAGATAAACTCCGCCGCCAAGTATCATGCGGCCGCGAAGAAAGACCATCTCAACCTTGCCTGTAACCTCAAAGCCCTCGTAAGGCGTGTAAAGGCAGGCAGAGTGTGTAGTATCGGCGCTGAGCGTCCAGCCCTCGTCGGGATTGAAAAGAACCAGGTCAGCGTCGCTGCCGATCTCAAGGCTTCCCTTGTTGGGATACAGCCCAAAGAGCTTGGCAGGCTCTGTGCTCATGAGATTCACAAGATTTCTCAGGCTCAGCCTGGTGCCGCCTGCGGCGAAGGTGCACATAAGAGCAAACATCTCCTCTGTTCCAGGTATGCCTGGGTAGGTTGACCTCACATCGGGGCTGTTGAGCTTCTGAGTCCTAGTAAAGGAGCAATGGTCTGTGGCCACCACCTGTATCTCGCCGTTGATAAGCGCATGCTGAAGAGCCAGGTTGTCCTCCTTGGTCCTAAGCGGAGGCGTCATCACATAAAGCGGTCCGTCTGGCCCCTCAAGGCGCTTTCTGTCCAGGAAGAGGTAATGAGGGGTGGTTTCCACAAGAAGCCTGGCACCTCTTTTGCGTAGAGAGCGCACAGCCTCAAGGCCCTTGAGGGAGGAAAGGTGGACAATGTAAAGGCTCATGTCCAGCTCGAGGGCTATTGAGCCGAAGGCCTCTATGGCTAGAGCTTCGGCCTCCGATGGCCTAAGGTCTGCATGATCTGCGCTGCTGTAGCCGCCCTTCCAGCTCTCCTGGAGGCTTGCCAGGCATTCATCGTCCTCGCAATGGACACAGACAAGAAGGCCGGCCTTCTTGCAGTCGGAGAACAGGGATGCCAGGTCCTTTCTGCTTTCAATCAGGTAGCCCACGTTCTTGTAGGTGGTGAAGAGCTTGATGGCCCTCACTCCCTTGGCCTTGAGCTCTGAGAGCTGGGCAGGAATCTCGGGTCCGTAGTGGTAGACACCCTGATGGATGGCAAAGTCCACTGCCATTGAGGCACTCATGGCATCTATGCGGGCTTGGGCGCACTGGGCAAGGCCGCTATGCTTGTCGTCGTCGGCAAAGTCAACTACAGTCGTCACGCCTCCGAATGCTGCGCAGCGCGAGCCCTCGGCAAAGCTGTCCGCCGTGACTGTGCCGCGGCTTACAAGATGGTAATGGGTATGGGCATCGATGAGTCCAGGAGCCAGGCATAGCCCGTCGGCCTGGATTGTCTTGCCTGTTGTGGAAAGCCCATGGCCTATCTGGGCGATCTTGGAATCACGGACCAGAAGATCCGCTCTTCTTGTGCCGCTTGCATCAACCAGTGTCGCTCCTGTGAACAGAATCTCGCTCATTATCCCTCCTATAGCCAATTCACCTTGGCTCTCTTTGCTGCCTCAGCCTCATCAGGACGCCCAATGACTGTGGTCGCTGGACTGCTGTGAAGCTCCTCTGGATTAGAATAAGCCTTGTCATGGATGCACTTCAAGGCCTCGATGAAGCCATCAAGGGTCTCCCTTGACTCGGTCTCTGTAGGCTCTATCATAAGCGCCTCATGGACCAGGCTTGGGAAATACATCGTAGGTGGATGATAGCCCTTGTCCAAGAGAGCCTTGGCTACATCAAGTGCGCTGCACCCCGTCTCTTCCTTGAAGGCTGCAAGGCTGAGGACGAACTCATGCTTGCAGAGGCCTGGATAGGCTATCGGGAAGAAGGCGCTTATGCATCTGGCCATGTAGTTGGCGTTGATCGTCGCCATGGCCGAAGCCTCCCTGAGTCCATCTGAGCCCATGGAAAGCAGGTATGCATAGGCTCTGACTATCACAAGGAAGTTGCCCCAGAATCCGCTGACCTTGCCAATCGATTGTGGCCTGTCCCAGTCAAGGCTATAGCCCTTGAGACCCTTTGCTGCCACAGGAACGGGCAAGAAGGGAGCTAGAGCCTGCTTGACCAGCACAGCTCCTGAGCCCGGTCCTCCGCCGCCATGAGGGGTGGAGAAGGTCTTGTGAAGGTTGAGGTGCATGACATCAAAGCCCATGTCTCCCGGCCTTCCGAAGCCCATGATGGCATTCATGTTGGCCCCATCGTAGTACAGAAGCCCTCCGCAGGCATGAACCATGTCGGCGATGCGCCTTATGTCCAGCTCAAACAGCCCAAGGGTGTTGGGGTTGGTCAGCATTATGCCGGCTACATTGTCACTTAGCTTGCTCTCCAGGTCCTTGAGATCCACTAGGCCCCTTTCATCCGAGGCCACAGCAACTGTCTCAAAGCCATTGACTGAAGCGGAGGCAGGGTTGGTGCCATGGGCGCTGGAGGGTATGAGCATAACACTGCGCTTGCTGTCGTTGCGCCTGAGGTGATAGGCTCTTATCAGCTTCAGGCCTGTATACTCTCCATGAGCTCCAGCGCAGGGCTGAAGGGTTCCCTGATCCATGCCGGTGACCTTGCAGAGCATGTCCACTGTCTCGTAAAGGATCTTCAGGCTTCCCTGGGAGTGCTCGGCGTCAGCCAAAGGATGAAGCTCCGTGAAGCCTTCAAGATGAGATAAGGCCTCATTGAGCTTGGGGTTGTATTTCATTGTGCAGGATCCAAGAGGGTAGAAGCCATCGTCTACTCCGTAGGCAAGCCTGCTGAGCCTGGCATAATGGCGCACCACGTCGACCTCTGCCATCTGTGGCAGGTCAAGGGATCCTTGCCTGAGCAAGGATGGGTCTATGGCCTTATGAGCTTCCACATCAAGATCTGGAAACCTGTAGGCTCTTCTTCCATTGATTGAAAGCTCGTTCAGAAGCTTTTCCATTACAGGGCCTCCTTGGCAGCTTGCAGGAAGGCTTCCATGTCTTCCCGTGTTCTCTTCTCAGTCACTGCAACCATGAGCATTGAGCTTTCCTTCTCGGCTGGGAAGCCTACAAGAATGCCCTTCATGCCCAGGGCTTTCTGAAAAGCCCTGGCCTTCTTGTGGCTCTCGAAAACAAGGGGGAACTCATCCCAGAAGCCCTCGTCCATGCTCTTGAGCCCAAGGGCCATAAGCCTCTCATAAAGCCAGTGGGCCTTGTGGTAGCTGAGGCTGAAAGCCTCCTTCATGCCCTCAGGGCCCAGCATGGCTGACTGAACAGCTGTAGCTAGGCAGCAAAGGGCCTCGTTTGAGCAGATGTTGCTTGTAGCCCTCTCTCTCTTGATGTGCTGCTCCCTGGCCTGCAGGGTCAGTACAAAGCATCTTCTGCCTTGGCTGTCCTCAGTCTGGCCGATGATCCTTCCCGGCATCTTTCTCATCAAGGCCTGCCTAGAGGCCATGTAGCCGCAGTAAGGGCCTCCGAAGCCAAGCCCAAGGCCAAGGCTCTGGGTGTCTCCGATTGCCAGGTCTGCACCCCACTCGGCGGGGCTTCTCAGGCTTGCCAAGCTCAGGGCATCGCTGTAGATGGCAAGCAGAGAGCCCTTCTCATGAACCCTGTCGGCCAAGCCGTCAAAGCTCTCAAGAAGGCCGTAGCGGTTGGGACTCTGGACTATGAGCATGGCAGCCGAATCATCAAGCGCACCTTCAAGGCCACTGAAATCGCATCTGCCATCCTTCTCTCCAAGAACCTGGATCGTATTGCCGGTTCCCAGCGCCCAGGCGTTCAGGCACATCATGCTCTGAGGCAGGATGGTCGGGGAAACGACAATCTTGCTGCTCTTGCGCTTGGCGCTGATGGCGAGGCTGGCAGCCTCGACAACGCTGCTTGGCCCATCATAGAGCGAGGCATTGCTCACGTCCATTCCAGTAAGAGTGCAGATGATGCTCTGGTACTCGAAGATGGCCTGAAGCACGCCCTGGCTTATCTCAGGCTGGTAGGGGGTATAGGCTGTGACGAAGCTTGGCAGCGAGGTGATGGCGCTGGTGACTGAGCTCACAGCATGATCCTGGGCTCCGCCTCCGATGAAGCAGATGCCAGGCTTGTTTAGATTAGAGGCAGACCTGACTATGGCACTGACCTCCAGCTCGCTGCGCCCCTTGGGCAGATCCAGCGGCCCCTCAAGAAGGGCCCCTGCTCTCTCAAGGTCGCCAAAAGCATCCTCTTCCCTCTCAATCCCTATGGATGAAAGGAGAGCTCTCTTGTCCTCCGAGGTTGCGGGTATGTATGAATGCATAGCTTACTTCAGGGTCTTAAGGAACTCAGAATAGGCCTTGGCATCAAGAAGATCCTCAGGCTGGCTTGAGAGCCTCATGCGGAAGATCCATGCCTTGTAGCAATCCTGGTTGATGAGCTCAGGCTTGGCTTCAAGCTCTGAGTTTGTCTCGATCACGGTCCCGCTGACTGGGCAATAGACCGCGCTGTCTGCCTTGACAGACTCGATTTCGGAAACCTCTTCGCCAGATTCGAAATCAGAGTTCTCCTGAGGGAGCTCCACATATACGACCTCTCCAAGCTCGTCCTGCGCGTAGTCCGTGATGCCTACTGTTGCGATGTCGCCTTCAATGCTGACCCACTCATGGTCCTCTGAATAAAGAAGCCCTTCAACTACCTTGCTCATGCTTTTTCTCCTTCTGCGGCAAAGAATCTCTTTAGAAAATCCAGGTCAAGCTCGGCATAGAGCGGGAACCTGTCCAGAAGCTGGACAACCTCCTTTCTTGCCTGATCAGCCACCTGCTCGTCCGTCTTGTATTTTGACTTGCTCTTCTGGCCGGCATTCTCGCCCTTGGTGAGGACAAGAGGCCTTGTTGCCTTGAGCACCTTGACTATGATGGAGGCAATCTCCTTCATCTGCTCGACTCCCATGCCCAATGTGGTCACTGCAGCTGTTCCAATGCGCAGCCCGCTAGTGTACCAGGGGCCGTTCTTGTCAAAGGGAAGAGCGTTGCGGTTGAGCGTGACTCCGCAGTCCCTGAGAGCGCTTTCTGCCTGCCTGCCGTTGAGGCCGAAGTCTGTTACGTCAATGAGCATCAGATGATTGTCGGTTCCGCCGGTGGCGACCCTGACACCCAGATCCATGAAGGCCTGGGCCATTGCCCTGGAGTTGACGACGATGTTCTGTGCATAGGTCCTGAACTCAGGCTTCAGGGCTTCGGCCAGGGCCACGGCCTTTGCGGCTATGACATGTCCAAGCGGACCGCCGATGACCAGCGGACAGCCCTTGTCGACGCTTTCAGCATATTCGCTGGTGCAAAGTATCATGCCTCCGCGAGGGCCTCTTAGGGTCTTGTGGGTTGTAGTGGTGACCACATCAGCCCAGAGAACTGGGTTGTACTTGCCCTCGAACACTCCGCCTGCAACCAAGCCGGCGAAATGGGCCATGTCCACCATGAAGGTGGCTCCGCACTTATGGGCTATCTCGCTCATGCGCTCAAAGTCGATCAGCCTTGGGTAGGCGCTGTAGCCGGCGAGGAGGATCAAGGGCTTGATCTCCATGGCCATGGCCTCGATCTCATCATAGTCGAGAAGGCCTGTCTGCCTGCTTACGCTGTAGGAGTAGGCATCGAACATCTGCGCAGAGATGTTCTGTCGATAGCCGTGGGTGAGGTGCCCGCCGCTGTAGTAGTCCAGGCCAAGGATCCTCTGGTTGCCCAGCAGGGCCCTGAGCTTGTTCCAGTCCTCCCGCTTCATGTCGCTTGGGTTTGTCACCTCAAGCCTCGAAAGCTCAGGCATCTGGATGCGGGTGTTGAGTATGGCCCAGTAGGCGCACAGGTTAGCATCAGCTCCGCTATGAGGCTGGACATAGGCATGGTCGCAGCCGAAAAGCTTGCAGGCTGTCTGGTCGGCCAGGTCCTCTATTTCATCGATGTTCTGGCAGCCGGCATAGAAGCGGTGCCATGGAAAGCCCTCGGCGTACTTGTCAGTCAGCAGGTTTCCCATCGCTGCCTGGACGCTCATCGAGCTGAAGTTCTCGCTGGCTATGAGCTTGAGGTGGGTTCTCTGGTCCTCCAGCTCCTGGACAATGGAGCGGGCCACCTGTGGGCTGACCTTTGCCACCTGGTCCAGCTGGGCGACCTGCATCGCCATCACCTCATTTGCATCAGGCCTCTTTATATACTGGAAAAAAGCTCTTTCCATGATAAGCCTCCTATCTTAGGTCCTGCATGGCAATTGTATCCATGTCATCAAAAGTCTGGTTCTCACCTGCCATGCCCCATATGAAGGTGTAGGCTCCTGTTCCGGCTCCGCTGTGGATTGACCAGGAGGGGCTTATTACAGCCTGCTGGTTGCGCACCACGATGGTCTTGATCTGGTCGCCCTTGCCCATAAGGTGGAATACAACTCTGTTTTCGGGCATATCGAAGTAAAGATAGACCTCCATGCGCCTTTCGTGGGTGTGGCATGGCATTGTGTTCCATACTGATCCCGGCTCAAGGCAGGTCATTCCCATCACAAGCTGGCAGGTCTCAAGAACTGCTGGATGGATGAACTGGTTGATTGTTCTCTTGTTGCTGTCCTCTAGGCTTCCCAGCTTGACATGGCGAGCCTGGTCGATGGTGACGACTCTTGTGGGACAGGTCCTGTGGGCAGGAGCGCTGTTGATGTAGTACTTGGCTGGATTTGACGGATCGAGGCTTGTGAACTGCACGTCCTTAGTCCCCATCCCAAGATACATTGCATCCCTTGGGCCTACATCATAGGCCACAGAGTCGGCTATTATCCTGCCTTTTCCGCCGATATTGATGATTCCCATCTCTCGGCGCTCGAGGAAGTAGCTGGTTCCCAGCTGCTTGCCTGCCTCCAGCCTCAGCGGCTGGACTGTCGGCACAGCCGAGCCTGCAATCATCCTATCCACATGGGAATAGACGAGCTTGACCTCGCCGGCCTTGAAGAGATCCTCGATAAGGAAGTGCGATCTAAGGCCCTCCGTATCCATGTGCTGATAATATTCGGAATTTACGTATTCCCTGGTTTCCATGCTTTCACCTCGCCTAAAATTCTACATCGAAGCCTATCGCCTGTCAAACTGGACAGCCGATCAGCTTTGGCTGGCCTTGTCCACCAGCTCCAGGATCCTGTCATATTCCTCGACAAAGGCATCCTTGAGGGCAAATCCAGCCTCATTGTCCTTGGAGCGGAAGCATTCAGTCATCCTGCAAGCCAAGTCATACAGCTTCACCAGTCCAAGGTTTCCAGTGGTTGACTTGAGGCTATGGATCGCCTGGAATGCGGCTTCTGGATCCTTTGCCTTGCAGCTGGCAAGAAGGTCATCAATCGGCACATAGGTCCTCATCGCCTTGAGAAACTTCAGATAGAACGCCTCGCTGCCGCAGAAGCAGCCAAGAGCAGTCTTGCAATCTATGCCGCCTGCTGACATGCACTTGATGAAATCCGAATCGTTCATTGAATCCAACCTTCTGCTGAATATGCCGCCAGTCTACCACAAATAACAGCTCTTAGGAAACAACTTACTGAAAATATAAGGAGGGCTTTTAGCGTGTCATTGACAATTCTTCTGCCTTCTTGGTATAGTTTGTCCCGTACGGAGGCCAAATGGCAAAAGAAGAAGCGATTGAAGTAGATGGCAAGGTTGTAAAGGCATTGCCTAACACAATGTTCATGGTGGAGCTGAAGAATGGATGCTCCATACTCGCTCACATCTCCGGCAAAATGCGCAAGAACCAGATCAAGATCGTCCCCGGCGACACCGTCAAGATTGAGATGTCACCCTACGACCTTACCAAGGGGCGCATAGTCTACCGCGATCGATAGCCCAGCCTGCCGATCTCAACCCCGCGAGTTATAAGGAACTTTCTAAGCTCAAGAAGGTCATTGTTCATATGGCCCTTTGTCATGAGCTGAAAGAGCCGTGCGCAATTGACAGCATCATCCAGAGCATAGTGAGCCTGGTATTCAAGCCCAAGGGATTCCGAGAGGCTGGTCAAGGCATAGCTGCGCTGGCCCTTCCATAGACGGCGGGCCATCTTCAGCGTACAAAGATAGTTCAAGGGCGGGCACATGAATCCATCAAGCTCTATCAAGGATTCAAGGATGCCCATATCAAAGGGTGCATTGTGGGCGCAAAGCACATCGGCTCCGATGAAATCCTGCATCTCTGGCCAGACCTGGCTGAAGCATGGGCTGTCTGCAACCATGGATGGCGTTATGCCATGGATCTGTATGTTGAAGGGTGAGAAGGTGCAGAATGAAGGCGGCTTGAGCAAGGTGTAGTACCTCTCAAGTATGCTGTCTGAGTCAAAGCGGACCAAGGCCACAGAGCAGGCGCTCTGCCTGTGAAAGTCCGCTGTCTCGAAATCTATTGCCACTGCTTGCATCAAAGGCTCAGGAGCTCCACTGTACAATAGGCCGTAGCGAGCTCAAGCTCTGCCTTGATCAACTCAAGCTCCTGCTGCTGGAGAGCAAGACGGGCCTTGATCAAGTCTATATCGGATCCATATCCACAATCAAGTAGGCTCTGTGCATTGTCAAGCTCAGCCTGGCAGACCTCGATCTTGGCCTGCCTGAATGCCATCCTGGACCGAGCCAGCCTCATCGTGCCAAGAGCCTCGCTCAAGGCCTCCTTGATGGAGCTTCTAGCCTTCTGGATGTCAAGCTCGGCATCGCTGTCCTTCAGAAGGGCGCGCTGCACTTCCCTGGAGGCCTTCCCCCCATCCCATGCCGTTGTCTTGACGGCCACAGTCAAGGTCAGGCCCCAGTCATCCTGGCCATGCCAATCCTTCTGCACAAGGGGCAGCCTGGAGCCTGAGTAGTCCATTGAGGCCACAAGAGCACGATCCGGCTTCCAGTTCACAGAGGCCTTGGCGATCTCGGATCCAAGACGCGATGCCTGCTCAAGCTTGCCAAGCATCTTCAAACCGGCTCTGTCCATTCCAAGAGCTGAACTCTGAAGGGCCTCAGGATCCATATCTAGCACGGCAGTCATAGCCTGAAGATCAAGCTCAAGCTCAATGTCCTCTACCTTGACTGCAGCTCCAGCCAGGATTGATATTCCATCAAGCTGACTCTGGATGTTGCGCTCTATCTCGCACAGTCCCACATCAAGCTCGCTGGCCGTGACCTCGGCTTCCAAGGCGTCAAGCTCCAGGGACAGCCCTGCCTGGGCTGCCTGGCGGCTGGCCTCTACCAATGCTCCTGCATCCTGGATCTGGGATTCAAGGCAGGCTTTCATCTTTTTCAGGCAAGCAACAGCAAGGCATCTTGTCTTGATCTCGGCTTGCTTTCTTGACAGAAGGTCATCCACCTGCAGGCTTCTTATTTCAGTTATCGTCTCATACAGCTTCACAGCATTGCCAAGCTTGCCCCAGGTATACAGGGGCTGGGCTATGTCAAGCTTAACCTGGCAATAGGAAGGCTCCTGTCCCTTATAGAGCGTAACATACCCATCACCCGCGCCTGGGTTCTGGGCTCCCAAGCCCATGGAGGAAAGCAAGGTGTCAGTGCTTACGGCTATTGGGTCTATGGGATTGGCGATGAGGCTTGCACTGATTGTCAGGTCGACCTTCGGGCCATATCCTGCCTTGGCATCCTTGAGATCGAGAAGGCTCTGCTGGAAGGCCGACCTTGCCTGGGCGATCTCAGGATCGCTTTTCTGGCAAAGCTCATAAAGCTCCTCAAGGCTGTAGGCCCACAATGAGCAAGCCATTGCCAATGCCGACAACAAGACGAAGAAGGCTCTCTTGATCATGATCATAGAAGCGCAGACTGGCTTGCAACAGTCTTATCCACAGACAGCACAAGGCCCTCCATGGTTCCTGTATCATAGCTCTTGACCTTCACTGCAAGAGCCTGGTCTTCATCCTCGATAGCTCCGCTGCGGTTGCTGTCAGCCACTATCAGGACGCTTGTAGATGCCGTCTTTCCATCATAGTCGCCCACAGTCCACTCTATCAAATTGTTGCCTAGTCCTGTGAACTGCCCATAAATGATCCTTGCCCAGTTTGCTCCATCTCCGCTTCTTCGGGTGACAGACGTGCATCCTTCATAATCATAGACCTCTATCGCAGACCCATTCTTCCTGCAAAGCCAAAGGCTGATGCCCTCGTCGCTCTCGCTTGAGGCAGGCACAGTCGATGGGGAAACTGGAGCAGATGTGAAAACCGTGCCCGAGAATTCTGGCAAGGCAAAGGTGTAGGGCTTCATGTAAAGTTCAACCTGGTAATCAGATCCGCTTATAAGGGCTTCCACATCCCTGCCTTCCGTATT
>JAQVSP010000009.1 GCA_028700425.1 Sphaerochaetaceae bacterium
TATCTGCTCCTATATCCTGCTGGAAATTTATAATAGTATTTCCCTTGCTCTTCATAAGGCACTCAGCCTTGCAGTGTGGGCATTGATAAAGCACCTTGTGAAGGCCTTCTGCTCTTCTTGGATAGTCGATGGAAATATTGTTTCCCCTTTGCCAGGCAAAATCATCATAAACAAAAGCTTCTCTTATCCTCTTGTTTATCTCCTCTAGGTTTAAGCTCTTAAGGTCTTCTACTGTAAGTATTTGCTTCATCTCGGCTTCCGTGTGCACCTTGCGGTCTCCAAGAGCCCAGAAAGGAGAGTTAATATGATTGCCGTGACATATCAGGACAGCTACAGGAACCTTCAGGTATCTAGCCATCTTTCCAAGAGAATCAGGCAGGATAGCCGTAGTGCCGCATAGTGAATACCTGGCCTCAGGATATATTACGCTTATATCGCCGTTATGAAGTACAGTTTTTATGTTCTTGATAAGCCTAGAGTCATTTGTGAATTTTCTCTTGCATATGGCATATACGCTTCTAAGAAGCCATTCCCTGCCTAAGAATCCATCGATAGCTACAATTGGGCTGAAAATCCTTGGCCAAAGTGCCATAGCAGCAACCTTGAAGTCCATGAAAGCATTATGATTGCACAAAAGCAGATAAGGCACTCCATCCTTCTCAAGATCCTCCATATTTGTCTTGGTTATCCTGACATGATGACTAACAACAGCAGGCTTGCTAAGCAGCCAGATAATCGGCTTTAGATAAAACCTGGTTCTTGTCGGCTCCTTAGCCATGTCAAATCTCTTTAAATCCGGCAGCACTGAGTATCTAGCTTCTTCGCAATTCATAGCAGACATTCTAAAGCCATAAATAAGAAATGACAACAAGAACATTTAACATTTATATCATATTTATATTTATATTCAATTAAATTGATATATGATTTATTAAATATTAAATCTGTATGTTACACTATATATTTAATATTTTTTTATATGTTTTAGTATTATTTATATATTTATTCCATGTTATTTAATATGCATTTCTGATTTTATATGTCATAATTATATATTTTTTATATTTAATATATATTTATATAATATTATATATTATTATATCAGTATATATTGAGTATTTATTATATATATTAAATACATATTTAATTTTATTCAAATATAGTATATATATTATTATAATATTTATATGATATCGTATAAAGCTCATTTCATATTACGATATTTTTGGGAACTACTTTTACTTATGTTTATGATATTGTTATAATATCATATTACATATTTATATTACTGTTTACATATTTAATCAAATATATATGATATTTATACAATATAATGTTCTGATTCTTATATCATCTTGACTTACAGTTTAAAATGGTTATTATTTAGTTGATACATTCTTAAGAGGGGGTGTATCGGTTTCGACCGGGGAAATCCAGGTCATTGGTTGCAGGCGGAGCGCCAACTCCTGAAACTAGCAAAAATTTTAACTGCCAAGAAAGAAGACGACATCGTCATCAACGAAGCAGAATTCGCTCTCGCTGCTTAATCAGCCAGAACGGACAAGCCTTTTGGGTGCTGCATCTAACTCCTAAGGCCTGTATACAATAGAGGCTTACCACATATCACGCTGCGGGGCATGTGGAAAATCAAGCAGATAGGTTGATTCGGCTGCCGACACAGAGAGCTGATCCGCTGAAAGCTAAACTTCATGTCTAAGCCTGTAGACGCCAATGGATGGTTCGTCGGGACGGGGGTTCGAATCCCCCCACCTCCAATAGCCCTTGCAATTCAATGCAAGGGCTTTGTTTATTACAGAACAGACTCCTAGATGATCAGGGAGAGTGCCTCATAGGCCTTCCTTGATTTTGCTTTAGAGTGAAATAAATGTTTGCAGTTAAACAGAGCCATTTGTTGAGGCCCGTTCTATTAGGACAGGATTTGTGCAAAACGATTGAATTGTTGCATTGGGGTTGTCAAGCTTTCTGATAATAAACTCTGCTGCTTGCCATCCAAGATCAAACATATTCATTTCAATTGAGGTCAGTGCCGGCTCAACAAACGGGGCAAAGGGGTATTCATCAAAAGTCATCAGGGCAATGTCACGTGGGATACTGAACCCTTTCGATTGCAGACGTTGAATACAACCCAAGGCAATAAAGTTGTTGGTACATAGCAAAAGATCTGGATAAGACTTGTTTTTCAGAAGCTCTTCGACAACCAGGTGTCCTTTTTCAAAACAAGTTATTCCTGTGAGAAAGTCAAGTTTTGCAGAATTTTTAATCAAGGACAGATTTCAGACCTATCGCACGGCGAATTGATATTTTATCAGAGTTCTTGTCACCCATGACAAAAAGCACAGATTTATAACCCTTGTCAATGATAAACTGACCGGCTGTCTGTCCAGCTGCCTCTGACAAGCTATATCGTCAAACGATATATTGTACTTACGATATATCGGATATCGATATATCGCAAGGCGAGGTATTTAATGGAAAGCTTGTCATTGACAGAGTCAACCTACTACATCCTTCTCTGCTTGCATGAGCCGCAGCATGGCTATGGCATAATGCAGGAAACCGCCTATCTATCCAAAGGAAGGGTCAAGCTTGCTGCTGGAACGCTCTATGGTGCCCTTGTAGCCATGATCGAGAAAGGCTGGATCATTCAGCTTCCCTATGGCGATAATGAGAGAAAGAAGGAGTACAAGCTTACAGCTCAAGGAATTGCTGTTCTCAGAAATGAAATCAGAAGGCTTGAGGAGCTTGTTGATAATGGACATAAGGTACTTGGAGGAGAGCTATGAACAGCTACATTAGGAAAATAAGGAAGTTTTTCCTTATCTGGGATTTTGAGAAGGAGGAGGACTGGCTCAACGAGATGTCCCAGAATGGATGGTCACTTGCTTCAGTGGGACTTGGAACCTACAGCTTCATCAAGGCAGATCCTGGTGAGTACACAATAAGGCTGCATATGCACAGCAAGGATGATGAGTATCTGGATATAATGAGGGGAAGCGGCGCTGAGTACATAGGCCGTATTGGCAGCTGGGTCTACTTCAAGAGAAGAGCCGAGCTTGAAAGCTTTGATGTATTCTCCGACCTTGATTCCAAGCTTGAGCACCTTGGCTCCATATCCCGATTTCTCATGATCGCTGGAGGAGTCAACCTGTATCTAGGTGAGATGAACAGCTTAGGTCAAGCCAGTCGCATTGCATGGATCAACCTTGTTGCTGCCTGTTTTCTTATGTATGGACTGGGACGTATCCATGGCAAGGCGGAGGAACTTAAGAAGCAGCGTCTTCTGCATGAATGATGATTATCTAGCCAAATTCAGGTTAAGCTGTTAAAGTTATGCAAGGGAGGTCATCATGGTTTACGAAGAGAAACTAGGGTCCCTGATCAGAATCCAGACAGTGTCGCAGCAGGACGAGGCTTATGCAGAGAATTTTAACTTTTTTGAGATAGCCCTGACTGAGCTTTTTCCAGCCTTTTTCAAGGCTACTGAGGATATTGGCCTTGAGAAAGTCTTTCTCAGGGTCTGGCAGGGCCTTGATAAGACGCTGGACCCCCTCGTGCTTATGAGTCACCAGGATGTTGTCGAGGCAAGCGGAAACTGGACCTATCCACCTTTTTCAGGCATGATCAAGGACGGCTATGTCTGGGGAAGAGGCGCTCTTGACAACAAGGGAACTCTTTTCTCAATCCTTGAAGCTTCAGACCAGCTGGCAAGCCAAGGCTTCCAGCCTGAAAGAACCATATATTTTCTAAGCGGCAAGAATGAGGAGATTGGAGGCGAGGATGCCAGACGTGCCAGAGAATGGTTCATCAGCCATTCAATCCACATCTATATGACCCTTGATGAAGGAGGTGCAATAATCGACGATCCCCTTCCCGGGGCTCATGGGCGCTTTGCCATGATCGGTCTTGGAGAGAAAAGCTTTGCCAACGTTAGGTTCATTGCAAGCGGACCAGGCGGTCACGCCTCAACCCCTTCTCGACATAGCCCTATCGCTCAGCTTTGCTCCTTCGTTGTCGAATGCGACAGAAAGAAAATCTTCACTGCAAGCATGAACAAGGTAGTCAAGTCAATGCTCAAGAGCCTGGCCCCATCAATGAAAGGCCTTAAGCGCATTGTCTTTTCATCCATAGGGCTCACAGGCCCGCTTGTAAAAGCCGTGATGCTCAAGGCAAGCCCTGCAGCCAGTGCAATGCTCAGGACAACCATGGCATTCACCACCGCCCAGGGCTCATCAAGAGCCAATGTGATCCCCCAGCAGGCCTGGGTTGGAGCAAACTTGCGATTCTCTCATCATCAAGGCAGCAGGAAAAGCCTTGAGGCAGTATCAGCCATCGCCCATAAGCATGGCCTGGAAGTCAAGATAGACAGCCAGGGCATTGACAGCCCTATAGGAGATCCCGATTCTAAAGGCTTCAGGATTGTTGAGGATGCCTGCAGAAAAGCCCTTGGCATCAAGGCCGTACCATACATCCAGACAGGAGCCAGCGACAGCCGCTGGCTAGCTGGAATAAGCGATTATACTTTTCGCTTCGCTCCCCTTGATATGTCTGAAGGGCTTTTAAAGTCAGTGCATGGCATAGACGAAAGAGTCCCAATCTCTTCTCTTGCCAAGGCAGTCGACTTCTTCAAGACCATCATTGGCCTTGTTGCAGAAAGTCAGATGAGCAAATGACTTTTATGCTGAAAATGCATGAAGAAGGAAGACAAGCCCCTGTATTCTCATTACAATCATGCTGAGAGTACATATGAGCAACTTAAGCAACCTATCAGAGAAAGCCAGGCTTTATAAGAAGGAGATCAACTATCTCAACTTCTTGAACATGAGGAAGTTCACTCTTGGTGGAATGATCCTGACAGGCCCCATACTTCTGGTAAGCCTGCTTTTTCATGAAAGATTCAACTACAGCCTGGAATATGGCACTTGCTTCTTGGTGTTCATAATTGGCATTTTCTACACCCGATTCGTGCTGAAGAACCACATAAGCTGGACCTTGGCAAGCTTTTACGCTCTTCTTGTTCCTATCTATGCAATGGGTATCCTTATGGGAACATTTGATGATTCCGAAAACAGGGCCATAACCATAATGATCATGCTTTGCACCCTGACGATGTTTATAACAGACAATCCCTATAGAGTTCTTGGCTTTCTTCTGGCAATGGCTTGTGCATTTGCCCTCTGCAGCTTTCTAAGCAAGTCCCTGAGCCTCTTCAGCTCAGACCTGATCAATTTGGTGATTTACTCATCAATAGGCATCGGAGTCAATATGCTAGCCCTTTCAGATCGCATCCAGAACTTGGAGAACTATGCCAAGATGTATGAAATAGCTGCTAAGGACCCTCTAACATCCTTGCTTAACAGAAGGTCTGGAGATCAGCTGATGCGCAAAGCCCTAAGCGAAGGCAAGACAGGATCCTTGATTATGATAGACATTGATGACTTCAAGAAATACAACGACCTGTACGGCCATGATGTCGGCGATGAGGTCATCTGCAAGGTTGCTTTTGAGCTTGAGAAAGCCTTCAAGAGCCCCAGCATGGCCATTCGCCTGGGCGGGGATGAGTTCATAGTTCTTGCCATTGGCCTTGACAGCAGGCTTGAATGCGAAGGCCTGCTAAGAAATATGCAGGACAGCCTTCACAGGTCAATATCCCTTGATTCTATAAGCCTTGATATTTGCCTAAGCGTTGGATGTGTCATCTTCAAAAGCCCAGGCTATCAGCTGGAGCAGCTTTACAAGCTAAGCGATCGTGCATTGTACGAGTCAAAGGACAATGGAAAGAATTCCTTTACTTTCAAGGAAATAAGCTAAGCCAACCAATAATTCTGAAGGCCTTGCTCAGCTATTCTGGCTGACCTTGATTATCCTATAGGGTCTTTACGTAGGATCTTCTTCTCTTATGGTGCACAGCATTGAAATGCTTCCATTGAGCCTGCACCTGGTAGTTGTCCTCAAGATTCAGGTTGGTTTCACAGTATTCAACCTTCTCAAGCATATCAAGAAGCCCTTCCATCATCACTGCATTGACTGCCTTTGCCTGATACTCAGGAAGCACAGCTATCAGCCCAAGATCAAGAGACCTTGGCTTCTTCACAGTCTTAAGGATCTTGATGATGGTTGGAAGTGTAAGCCTTCCCCCACTCTTCTGAACAGCTTGTCCGATTGCTGGGAAGCCAAGGCCAAAAGCCACCACCTTCTCGCTCTCATCCAGAACGACGATTACGTACCTCTGATCGACCAGGAGAAGGAACTGGGAGACCATCTGGTCCTCCATCTCCCTTGTGAATGGCACAACCCCATACAGGTTCTTGTAGCACTCATCCAGGCACCGGAAGATGCCTTCGCGATACTTGTTGATGAAGGCCTTCCTGCTTTTCTCCGGGCCAGCCAGATGTAGCCTCTCCAGATCCAGTGACTTCTTTGCAAGCTTGGCCACCATTGGATTTCTCTTTTCCGGGCTGAAAAGCCTATACTCAAGCCAATCCACTTCCTTCTTCAGTCCGTAGCCATCGCAAAGCCTGCCATAATAATCAAAGTTGTACTGCTCCTCGAAGGTTGAAAGCTGATCAAAGCCTTCAATCAGAAGCCCTTCCCTTTCAAGGTCGCTGTAGCCCAGCGGTCCGCAGAGAGTATCCATGCCAAGAGCCTTGGCCCAGGAAGCTACGGCATCAAACAAGGCATTGGCAACGTCCTGGTCGTCAATGCTGTCAAAGCGAGAGAAGCGAACACGCCTTTGGCTGTGAAGCTCATTGTATTGCTTTTGGATGATGCCCTGGATTCTTCCCACCAGCTTGTCATCCTTATAGGCAAGGAAGAATGCACTCTGGCAAGTCCTGAAATAGACGTTCTTGTCTGTGAACATCTTCATCTCATCGCCGTAAAGCGGCGGTACAAAGAACTCATTGCCCTTGTACATTCTGAGGGGCAGCTCGACAAAGGCTTTTCTCTGTGCCCTGGACTTCACTTCTTCAATTCTGATCATTTCCTATAACTCCAGGCTTTGCCTGCTTCGTCCTATTAAGCTCAAGCCAGATCCTGCATGCAATGGCCTATTCTTGCATCCAGATGACAGACTCCTTGTGAGAGGTCCTGGCTTGATAATCCTTTTCAATCTATCACTAATCAAGGTCCCTTGTCAGGAGCCTTGGCATCAGTGACCAGCCTTGACTTCCCTCTTCATTGCTGCAGAGGGCCTTTACCCTTGAAAAGCATGCTTATTTTGCTTCTCTTAATCTATTTAGCGCCTTTTTAGGCACTTTTCATCAATATTCATGTATAAATTACATTTATTAATTTTCTGTTAACAAAACAGACTCAAGGGCTCTGGAAACTCGGCCTTCCTGATTGTCAAAATGCCCGCCTTCAGTCATCTCAAAAGTCACCTTGCACCCTTTTCTCTTCAGGATCTCAGCCATTGACTGGGTTTTCTCCAGCACAGTGCTCAGCAAAGGGTTTCGGGATCTGCTCTCCCTATCGCCAAGGCTGAGATAGACAGCGCTTGTCCTCTGGGACAGTCCATGGGTTTCAATATACTCCTCAAAGCCAGGATACCACAGGGACCCTGAAACGCAAGCCACCTTGTCAAGCAAGCTTGTGACAGAGGCGGCATAAAGAAAGAAGAGAGCGGAAAGCGAATAGCCGATGGCAATGCGCCTGTTGATGCTCAGCCCTGCTTCTGCCTCATTGATCTGCTTCTCCATTGTCCTTATGAAGTCATCTGCATGGCCGGGAAAGCTGTTTTTGAAAGGCCCTTGCGCAGGCCAAGGCGAAAGGTCCCTGTCCCAGTCATCGCTTTGCAGAACAAGAAGGCTCTGGCTGCAAGCTATCTTAGAAAAGCTGATTACCAGAGTATGAGATCCTGGGCAGGGATAGAAGCTGTTCATGGTCTCATGATAATCCAAGCCAAGCCGCAAGAAAAGCAGCTTTCTTGCTTGAATCAGCAAAATCTGCTGGACCTTAAAGGTTTTCAGCTTTTTTCCTTCTACCATCTTACATTTTTTCCTCATTAAGGATATCATCGGATATCCTCTGTTTATTTTGCATACTAAGGAGAGGACGTTAGTTGGCAGGCGAACATCAGCTCCATGTTTCGCCTGCTTTTTATATGTCGGCAAAGCCCTTGCAAATGGTGATGGCCAGCAGCTATATTTAATCAAGCAGGATGGTAAGATGAAGCAAAGCCAAACAACTCTGATGACTGAAGGCAAGATCAGCACCAAGATTATCAGATTCGCTCTTCCTGTTTTCCTGGGAAACCTCTTTCAGCAGCTCTACAATCTCATAGACGCTCTTGTTGTTGGCAACTTCGTCAGCACGCAGGCCCTTGCTGCTATAACAAGCACAGGCTCTCTTGTCTTTCTTCTAGTCGGCTTTTTCAGCGGCACCTTCACTGGAGCCGGAGTCGTCATTTCCAAGTTCTTTGGAGCAAGGGATGATGAGAGCGTAAGCAAGGCTGTCCACACATCCATAGCCTTCGCCTTGATTTCCGGCTTGGTTCTTACAGTCGTCGGCACGATTCTCTCACCCCAGATCCTAAGGCTTATGCAGACGCCTGATGATGTTTATGACCTAGCCTTGAGCTATGTCAGGATTCAATTTCTAGGGATCATGGGCGTAGTGCTCTACAACAGCGCCAATGGCATCTTCCAGGCTGTAGGCGACAGCAAGCACCCTCTCTATTTCCTGATGATAAGCTCGCTTGCCAATGTAGTGCTGGACATAGCCTTTGTTACCATCTTCGACTGGGGAGTCCCAGGAGTGGCAGTGGCAACCATCATAGCCCAGTTTCTCAGTGTAGGGCTTGCCTTTGCAAAGCTATCCAAGGCAGAGGGGCCCCATAGAGTCCAGCTGAAGAAGATTGCAATTGACCGCAAGATGCTTCGCCAGATCATCAGGATAGGCCTTCCCTCTGGCATCCAGAACTCAGTGATAGCTTTTGCAAACGTCATTGTGCAGTCCAGCATAAACGCCTTCGGTTCAGCTGCTGCTGCCGGTTATGGAGCATCTGCCAAGCTCGAGGGCTTTGTATTCATTCCCATCACCAGCCTGGCTATGTCAATGTCCACATTTGTCGGCCAGAACCTAGGGGCAAGAAACTACGAAAGGGCCAGGAAAGGAGCAAGCTTCGGAATCATCAGCTGCATCCTGATCTCTGAAGCCATAGGGGTTGCCACATACATCTTTGCGCCTCAGCTCATAAAGCTGTTCACTGATGACCCGAGCTCTGTTCTTGCAGGGGCAGCCAAGAACAGGATCACGGCATTCTTCTACTTCGCTCTTGCCCTGTCTCATACGATGGCTGGCATTCTTCGAGGCGCAGGAAAGTCCAAGATTCCAATGTTTGTCATGCTTGGCTCCTGGTGCATCTTCCGAGTCTTCTACATACAGGTCATTGCAAAGCTTTTTGATGACATAATCTTTGTTTTCTGGGCCTATCCTATAACCTGGATGCTGAGTACAGTTGCTTTCATAATCTATTACCTGAAAAGCGACTGGGTCCACGGATTGGATGCAAGCAGCGAAACCTGATCGCCATATTGCTGCTGTGATCATTGCGTTATCAAGCCAATGCGGTTAATATATCCAGGATTGGAGAAATCATGTCAAGGTCAATAAAAGCATTCCTAAGGGGTTCAAGATACATAATCATCCCGATTTTGCTTATTTCAATGCTTGTGGCCTCCATCTTCATCCTGAACTCCCGCATTACGCACTTCTTCGAGCAGCAGACCATAAGCGGCTTGCTGGAAGACTTCAGCACCCAGATAGACTTGATCGAGAACGTGATAGACATCCAGTTCAAGATTCTCACCACCTTCTCCAGCTCCATCAAGGTCAAGATAGACAGCCTGGAGCTTGAAGTTGTAGTCGCCCAGATGAACGAGCTGGTCCAGACCACTGACTTTGATGCAGTGTACTTCATAACCCGGGAAGGCACTCAGCTAAGCAACACATCGGTAGCAAGCAATGCATCCTCAAAGCCTTATTTCACAGATATAATCAGCGCCAAGCGCCAAAGCTTCATATCAACAGAGACCTTCAACGGTACAGAGAAGCTTGTCTTCAGCGTTCCTGTGTATGTTAATGGATCGATCTTCAGCGTATTGGCAGCCACAATGCCAAAGAGCAAGCTTGTGAAGTACCTAAGCGCAGAGCTTTTCTCTGAGACCATGACCTGCTGCATCTGCGATGCTGAGGGCAATATAATCCTTAAGCATGAAGACTCGATTCTCTTCAGCGAAGATAGCCAGACCTTCAAGAGAGTCTTGCGCAACTATAGTGCGGGCCTCTTCAAGGCCAATGGCTATCAGACATTCACCATGTCTACAGGCCAGAAGATCCTCATGGCAGCACAGGCAATGCCGAACCTCAAGGACTGGGTATTCTATTCAACCATCCCTTATTCAGTGATCTCGGACATGACAGCCAAGGTAGGTCTCATTTCCGGCATCGCCCTTGGCATCGTTGTCACAGTATCCGCCACGCTTCTCTTCTGGTTCTACATAACAGACAAGAAACAGAAGGCCATACTTGAGAAGGACAAGGAGGACCTGATTGTCACTGAGGAGATGTATCGCCTTATCGAGGATCTGACAAGCTCAGTGATATTCCGCTACAACCTGGTCTCCGGGGTCTTCCAGTTCAATTCCAAGATCAAGGGCACAATCAAGACAATCCTCGAGGATGACAGCGTGCACAACATGGCTGACTTCAGGGCTGTTGGCGACAAGCTTGACATAAAGAGCAAGGTCGCCTTCCAGCGATTCTGCGACGACCTGATCAACCCGTCCAAGCTCAATGGCACCTTGGATGTGCTGCATATGGAGAACAGCACTCCTCTTTGGTTCAAGCTTTCCTTCAACAGCATTCTTGACTCAAGCGGCTCACTCATAGCCACAGTTGGAAAGATTGAGGACGTGACTGATGAGATAGTCAGCCTTGACAACCTCCAGCATCAGGCTGAGCATGACATGCTCACAGGCCTTCTGAACCACAGTTCGGCAAGCGAAAGGATCGAGCAGGCCATAAGCAGAGATGACTGTGGACTCTGTGTCCTGGCAGTGCTTGACATAGATGATTTCAAGGCCATCAACGACCGTTTTGGCCACGCAATGGGCGATGATGCACTTGTGCTTGTAAGCTCGGAGCTTGCCAAGATGGTGATCGGCAAGCTGGATGTAGCCGGACGCTATGGCGGAGATGAGTTCATCATTCTCTTCACCCGGCTGGAAAGCAACGAGGAAGCTCGTGTGAAGATCTCATCCATGTGCGAGAAGCTTCAGACAATGAGCTCTGCCAACAACCTGCCTGTGACAACCACAGTCAGCATCGGGGCAAGCATACTGCACAAGGGCATGACCTTCCAGGAGCTCTTCAATGAGGCTGACATTGCCCTGTATCAGTCAAAGCGGAATGGGAAGAACCGCTTCACCTTCTATGACGAGACCATTACAGTCAGCGATTCAGCAGCATCGATTCCCAAGCGCCAGATGGCAAGCGACTTCAGCCTTCCTCTCTATGCCTTGTTCCAGAGGCTGCATGCAGCCATCATCGTCCTGGATGTCTCAGAGTATCCAGTCATCAAGCTGAAATACTCCAACCAGACAATGTATAAGTACATGCCTTCCTTCAACGACCAGAATGTTGACAAGGAAGCAATACTTGGCACTCTCAAGCCTGCCTACCGCCAGCGCTGTCTCCAAGCCCTTGAGAGCTGCATGAGCACCCGTGAGGAAAGCACAGAGCTCGTTCAGCTAACCAACAGCACAAGCTGGTACAGCCTGACCATCTCCAAGGCTGAGAAATCAAGCCAGGGCCAGCAGCTTGCCATCGTCCTGATGACCAATGTCACACCCTTCATAAAGCGCTACAACGATCTAGAAAGCATACTCTCGAGGATTCCAGGGGCTTTCCTCATGTTCAGCTACGATGCGAAAGCTTCCTCAATCAACATAAGCAGCTACAACCAGAGCATGCTTGAAATGGTTGGCTGCAGCCATGATGATGTAGAGTATTTTGCAAAGACCAACTTCATTCCGCTGTTTGATGATGAGGAATACAGCAAGCTCATGAAGGACATAGAGACAATATACAGGACAAAGAAGCCTCTATCTGCAGTCTACAGGTCTCATAAGATCAACTCAAGGCAGACACTGGTATTCCAGACCAGCAGCGTCTACCTGTCAGACACGAATTCCATCCTCTCCACCTTCACTGATCTCACAGAGCTCTACCAAGCCAACCAGAGCTTGCTGCTCGAGAAGGAAAAGGGAGCCATGTCCATTCAGCTCACTGGAAATACCATCTGGGATATCGACATGCGAGAGAAGGTCCTCACCATCAAGCACAATGGAGAAAGCCTAAGGCTAGAGGGCTTCCCAGAAAGCCTTTTGAAGGACAACCTGGTCCACCCAGACTCCGCCACTGAGCTTTATAGGCTTTGGGAGCAGCTTTTCACCTCATCTTCCGGCAACTGCCTGCTCAAGGCCCGCTTCAATACCAGCTCATATGCTTGGCACAAGCTGACCTTCACGGTAAAGCCTGATAAGTCCTATGCTATAGCCTTGGTGACCATCCAGGACTTCATAGTAGGCAAGCAAAGCGAATTCCAGCGCTACGAGCTTCTGGCAAGCCATCTTGCAGTGAACCGCATCGGAGCCTTGAAGCTCAACCTTTCCAAGTTCAAGGTCGAAGGGTGCTGGGGCTATGCCTTCAATGCCTCGGGGACTGCCGGGTCAATGCCAAATCTGCAGCAGGTCACCAAGAGATTCAATGAGATCTGCATCAACGATGAAAAGAAGGAGAGTCTTAAGTCAATCTTGAATATCGGCAAGCTCATCTCATTCTTTGAGAATGAGCAAAGATGGCTTAGCTTTCCATGCAGCATACGAATCAACCCAAGCGATCCGGTCATTTCTGCAGTCCTGATGGCAAGGCTCACAGTCGAGCCTCTGTCTGGAAATCTCTATTGCCTAGCCTGTCTCAAGGATGCTGGAAGCATATTCACTGTCAGAAGCCACTTTGTAAAGTGCTCCTACATCAAGGAAGACACAGGGCTTCTTGCCAAGGAAAGCTTCATAGCCCTTGCCTCCTCTGTTCTCCCCTTCTCAAAGTCCAAGTCAGTCCAGTATTCAACCCTGACTCTTCTCCGCTACCCAAGCCTAAAGGCCATGAAGGATGAAAGCGAAAGATCCTATGACAAGGCCATAGAGGATCTTGCTATAAACCTCACTCTCTTGATCGACAGCCAGTTCATCTTCTGTCTTCTTGACGATAACACCTTTGCGTTCTTCAGGCCCACAGCCAAGGATCTTGAGCATAGCATGCGCTATGCAAAGAACACCATAAGCACACTGGAGGATTTCATAAGCCCAATTCTAGATGCTGAAAATCCAGTCTATCAATGTGGACTTGCAATCCAGAAATCAGCCTTCTCGGATTTTAATGCCTTGATGAATGCAGCTCAGGCTGCACTTGCCAAGGCAGAAGCCAGCAGCTCAGGCAAAAGCTGCTTCGAGGCTATAGATCTTGACGGAGAAAGATGATGCTTGAAGCCATTCCAGATGACGCTATGCTTCTTAAGCTTGTCTGCAGCAATCAGCTCCAGGTCTTCAAGAAGCTCTGCCAGGAGATCGAGCTGCGCTATGACACTGTCTCTGCCTGGGACAATGGCGGTCGCAAATGGACCTATGAGTGCAAGTACAGGCTGGGTGGCAAGACTCTATGTACCCTATACTTCAAGCCACTTGTTCTAGGATTCATGGTAATCTTCGGGCAGGATGAAAGAGAGCGCCTTGAGCTTGCCAGGCCAAGCCTTCCTGCAGAGCTTGTCCGTTTCTGCGACGAGGCTCAGACCTACCATGATGGCAAATGGGTTATGTTCCTTCCCTCAATGTACGATGAGGCCTACATGAGGCTTCTTGCCATCAAGAGAAAGCCAAGGCCTTCAATCAAATAGGACCAGGTCAAGGCTGCTTGCAGAGGCTGTGACCTTCTGGCTGTAGCCAGATCTTCTTATTGCCTCGCTGTTTCTGATGCATTGGTAGATGGAAGAAAAGGAAATCCTGTCCCCCATTCGTGAAGGAATGGCATTTTCCAGCTGCTGGGTCTCCTGGTTCCAGCCAAGGGCATCCAGCAATGCGCCTGTAAACAATCCTGTATCGTAGGATTCATAGCTCACCTCGTAGCTTCGGGCTGCGGTCATGACATAAAGCCTTGGGTTGACGATGACTGGATAGTCGAACAGAAGCGCTTCCCAGCTTGGTATGCTCGTTGCTGAATAGGTGCTTGCTGAGATGCTGATTCCGTTGTCGCATACCAGGCCTCCGCTGTAGCAGCTATCGGCAATGAGCAGGACCCTCCCCTTGATTGTTGATATCTTGTCCAGAAAATCACGATGACTGTAGAATTCGGTTCCTGTTGACTTGTCCCAGAAGGCAAAGCTTGTCTCCGATCCCGTATTCTGAAGGTATTCAAGATTATTTCTACTGGGGTTGGAGCTTGTCTGGGAGCCATGTCCGCTGTAGAAGATCAGTGTAAGGTCATTGTCCTGAGCCTGGAGCGCCAATTCGTCTACACAGCTATCGAAGTTCGCTTTTGTGGAGGGCAGAGAGTTGGCGCTGATGAAATCAGGAGCAGCAGAGTAATCAGCTGACAAGGCCCTATCACTGATCAGAAAACGCTGGTAGCCTACGCTCTTCTCATACTCGATGCAAAGCGCAACAAAGGCCTTTGAGGCTTCAATGGCGTCTGCTATTGTCTTGCTCAAGGGGTTGATGGAATAGTCTGCACCGGCATAGTTGATCCCGATTGCTATGATGTTCAGCTTGCCATCCCTCTCATCGCATTCGAAGATCTCGCAGGAGCAAAGCAAAGCCACGGCAAATAGCAGCAGAAGGACAATCCTCTTCATATCGCATACTCCCTTGAAAGGACCGGCTTGGTGTCATAGCGAAGGCTGATGCCTGCACTGATGCACATTCCTATAAGGTCGCGCCTTATATCGATGCTCACAGGACAAATGGCATAGATCTTGACCCATGAGCCTGAAGAGACAAGGAAGCTTGGCTCCAGCGATAGAAGCAAGCTTGAAAAGCGAACATCGCCCTGATGAAGGAAATAGCAATCCCTGAAGCATGCAATAAGGCTTATAGAGAAGTCCTTATGGCTGTATCCAAGGCCTGTATACATGCCCAGCGACTTGAAGCCCTGCATGCAGTATGAGTCAAGCGTCGGAGAGTCCAGGACCAGGTCTGCCTGGCCGCCGAATCGCAAGCTGATGAATTGAAGCTCAAAGTACAATGGCTCAAGCCTGACCTGGATTGAGGCCTGAGACCTGAAGGGGACTCTGGACTGCAGGTAAGGCTCCTTGGGAAACGAGCCATACCAATAGCCGCTGGCGCCGAATCCTGGCATAAAGGAAGCAAAGAGCATGCATGGTACAAGCAGCAACGCAATAACAAGGATACGAGCTTTCATTTGGTCCAATGATATCAAAGAAACGCCTTATAGTGGATAGGAAAATGCTTTTTTTTACAAAATCCTCTCTTAAGGCTGCTGAATATGAAGATAGCGGCAATCGCCGCTATCCCAATCAGGCAAGGAAGGTTGGAATCTCTCCCCTGTTCTCGAATATCTTGCGCTTCTGAGAGTCAAGGATCTTCTTGCACATCCTGACTGAAAGAGGCGTGACCTCTACAAGCTCATCATCATTGATGAAGCGAAGCGCCTGCTCCAAGGTCAGAGGCTGTATAGGAGTGAGGACAACAGCCTCATCCTTTCCAGCGGCTCTCAGGTTGGTCAGCTTCTTTGTCCTTGTTGGATTGAGAAGGAGGTCGCCGTCCTTGTTTCGAACTCCGACAATCTGCCCTTCATATACCTCCTGGCCAGGAAGTATGAAGAAGTTTCCCCTGTCCTCAAGCTCCCACATGGCATATGGGGTGGCAGTGCCGGCTCTGTCGCAGACAAGCGATCCATTCACCCGCTCAGGGAAGTCTCCCTTGAACAGCTCATAGCCCTTGAGGCTTGCATTCATGATTCCATATCCATGAGTGTCAGTCATGAACTCGTCCCTATAGCCTATGATTCCCCTGGAAGGTACAGTGAAATCCATCTTCACCCTGCTGTCTGCAAGATAAGTGATGTTCTTCATCTGGCCCTTTCGAAAGGCAAGCTTCTGCATCACAGCTCCGCTGTAGATCTCCGGGCAATCGATCTCCACATTCTCAACAGGCTCCATCTTCTCTCCCTTAGAGGAGATCTTGAAGATGATCTTAGGCCTTCCAACGCAGAGCTCAAAGCCCTCTCGTCTCATCTGCTCGACGATTATGGCCATCTGGAACTCACCTCGTCCCTTGACAGTGAATGAATCGTCAGGATTCTTCTCGATTGCTATGGAGACGTTGCGAAGGCTCTCCTTCTTTAGCCTCTCCCAGATCTTGGCGCTTGTTACGGCATGGCCTTCCTTGCCTGCCATCGGCGAAATGTTCTTGGAGAAAAGCATGGAAACAGTGGGCTCGTCCACTGTTATCCTTGGAAGAGCCTTCGGATAGCCCTTGTTGCATATGGTATCTCCAATATAGACATCATCAAGGCCCGAGAGAACAATTATGTCACCCGCCTCAACATCGTTGGCATCCTTGAAGGTAGGTCCATCATAGCTTTGCAGCCTGGTCACCCTGAGTGGTATGTGCTGGTCCTCGCCATTGATGCATATCAGAGAGTCGTTTGTGTTTGCGCTTCCATTGACAACCTTGCCTATTGCTAAGCGTCCAAGGAAGTCTGAATAGCCTAGGTCGCTTACCAGCATCTGGAAAGGCTCCTCGTCATCATAGCTTGGAGCAGGCAGGTCGTTGATTATGGAATCAAGGAGGCAATGAAGGTCCTTGGCATCAGGGTCATTGAGCTTAGGGCTGACTATGCCATCTCTTCCAATTGCAAAGAAGACTGGGACATTGAGCATAGACTCATCGCTCTTGAGCTCTAGAAGCAGGTCGTAGACCTCATTGAGCACTTCCTTTGGCCTTGCATCCTTTCGGTCTATCTTATTGATCACCACTATGAGGGCAAGATCCTTCTCGATTGCCTTCTGCAATACGAAGCGGGTCTGTGGAAGCGGCCCTTCGGCTGCATCGCAGAGGAGCACTGCTCCGTCGACCATGCTCAGCCCCCTCTCCACTTCCCCGCCGAAATCGGCGTGGCCCGGGGTGTCTATGATATTGATCTTGACTCCCTTCCAATGGATTGCGCAGTTCTTGGCGCTGATGGTTATGCCTCTCTCGCGCTCGATGGCTCCGCTGTCCATGATCCTGTCCTGGTCGCCCTTGGCATTATAGCCGCTCTGGCGGAACATGGCATCAACCAAGGTTGTCTTGCCGTGGTCAACATGGGCTATGATTGCGATGTTCCTGATTTTTTCGTTCTTTCTTATCACTTTTCTATCTCTTGCGCTATCGCGCTGAATACCTGTTCCAAATCCTTGAAGCATAGGGTGGCTGAACTGTCCAAGCCTGTCTGCTGTGCATTCACCACCACTGTCGGAATGCCTCTTCTTATTGCCAAGGCAGGATATGTAGAGGCTGGATAGACCGTAAGGCTTGAGCCAAGAATAAGGCACAGCGAGCAATTCTCGAAGCTGTTCTGCGCCCTTAGCATCGTTGTGTGGTCAAGAGCCTCTCCATAGAAGACTATATCAGGCTTTATTGGGCTTCCACAATTGCAATAGGGAACCTTATGCTCTCGGGCTATAGGGGCTATGTCCTTGTAATCGTAATGCTTATGGCATCTTGTGCAGTAAGCATGCCTTGCGCTTCCATGCAGCTCATATACATTCTCTGATCCAGCTCTCTGGTGCATGAAGTCTATATTCTGCGTGAATACGTCGCGAACATAGCGTTTTTTCTCCATTTTTGCAAGAGTGAGATGAACAATATTGGGTTCATATTCCTCAAGATGATACCAGACATCGCCAGCCCACCTGTAGAAGATGTCTGGATGCTCATAGAAGAAGTCTATATTCAGGATCTCCTCAACGCTCATGTTGTGCCACAAGGTGTTGTAGACCCCATGCTTTCCCCGAAAATCAGGTATCCCGCTCAAGGTGGATACTCCTGCTCCAGTGAAGACTGATGTCTTCGCAGAGCCTCTGATCAGCTTCATAAGCTCCTTGAACTTGGGATCAAAGGCCTCATGAAGCTCTGCATATTCAAGCTTCTTCATAGCAAGGTCCCCTTGAAGGTGTTGCCCTTGAGGCTGTCATAGCGCACCATTGCCATATCGCCAGGCTTCAAGGAAGCCTTGAAAGCCACCATCTCGTTGTGCTCATTGCGAGCGAGGACCTCTGTCGAGTCGTCCCTGCTCACCTGTGTCACCAGGACTGGCCAGACAAGGCCTGTTCTCTGGCTCTTGAGCCTGAAGGCCCTCTTAAGCTGAAGGTCTATGAGATTTGAGAGCCTTCTGTCCTTGTCAGGCTGGCTGACCTGGCCCTCCAGCGAGGCTGCCTTGGTAAGCTCTCGGGGATTGTAGTAGTACATGAAGGCTTCCAGGAAGCCCGCCTTCTCCATTACGTCAAGGGTTTTCTGGTAGTCCTCCTCTGTCTCAGTGGGAAAGCCTACCATTACATCGGAGCTGAAGGTGGCATCAGGCATGGCTGCCTTGATCCTGTCCAGCAGGTCAAGGTAGGCCTGGGAGGTATAATGGCGGTTCATGGCCTGAAGTATGCGATCGCTTCCGCTTTGAAGAGGAATGTGAAAATGCCTAGCGCAGACTGGGTTGTCCTTCAAGGTCTCAATGAGGGCATTGGAGAAGTCCTTTGGATGCGGACTCTCAAACCTTATGATCCTGATGCTGGAAAGATTCTGGCAGCATTTTCCAAGAAGCTCTGCAAAGCCAATGCCATCGCAGTCATAGGAGTTCACATTCTGTCCAAGGAGGGTTATCTCCCTGACGCCTTGAGCGTCAAGATAGTGAACCTCAGCCAGGATGTCCTCGACGCTTCGTGAGACTTCCCTGCCCCTTACATAAGGGACTATGCAATAGGAGCAGAAGTTGTTGCAGCCGTTCATGATGGCAACGTAGGAAGAGAAATCGCCCTTCTTGTATGAGGAGGCGGCAAAGCCATAGCAGTCACGCCTGTCATAATCCCCATCCTGCAGCAATCCGGCGATTGAAAGCTTGTCATTGGAAAGTACTACAGCATCGATGTAGGGAGCCTGCTTGAGTATGGAATCTCCTGTTCTCTGGGCCATGCAGCCTGTGAGTATGAGCTTAAGGGGCCTCTGGGTCTTGAGATGGTGAAAGTAGCCTAGCCTGCCCCATATGCGATCCTCAGCGCTTTTTCTTACCGAGCAGGTATTTAGAATCACAGCATCTGCATCCTCGGCTCTTTGGGCCTTGGCATAGCCAATGCCCTCAAGCATCGCTTCCAGGCTGTTGGACTCTGCAAAATTCATCTGGCATCCATAGGTCTCAAGCCAATATAGCTTTCTCATATTGACACGCCTCTGGCGCTGAAGGCTGCCTGAAGGGTGTTGTGCATTAGCATGGCGACAGTCATGAGTCCCACACCTCCTGGAACAGGGGTTATGGCGCCAGCTACTTCCTTGACCTCTTCAAAGTCAACATCGCCGGCAATCCTGTAGCCCTTTGGGCTGGAAGGATCCTCTACTCTTGTGAAGCCGACATCGATCACAACAGCGCCCTTCTTGACCATGGAGGCCTTGATAAGCTCGGGCTTGCCCATGGCGCTTATGAGAAGGTCGGCCCTCTTAATGAAGGGCACTATATCGCTGGTAAGCGAATGGCATGTAGAAACAGTGGCATTACGGTCCTTCTGCATGAGAAGGGCTCCCATAGGCTTTCCTACTATGTTGCTTCTTCCAAGAATGCATGCATCCATGGAAGCCGTTGAGATTCCATAGCTGTCAAGCAGCTGAAGCACGCCTTTTGGAGTGCAAGGCACAAGCGAAGGATACCCAAGAAGAAGAGAGCCTATGTTGAAGGGATGAAAGCCATCCACATCCTTCGAGGGATCTATTGCCAGTATGACCTTGTGCTCATCTATGTGGCTTGGAAGAGGAAGCTGGACAAGTATTCCGTCAACGCCCTCGTCCTTGTTCAGGCTATCAATGAAGCCAAGCAGCTGGGACTCTGAGATATCAGAGTCAAAGAAGCAATCTCTATGATCTATGTTGCAATATTCGCATGCTTTTCGCTTGGATGCAACATAGCTCTGGCTTGATGGATCGCTTCCAATGAGAACAACCGCCAAGAGAGGCTTGCGGCCATAGAGAGAGGAGTATTCGTCGCTTCTCTGTCTTGCCTCATCCTTCTTGGCCTGGCTAACCGACTTGCCCGATAAAAGCACCATGGAGACTCCTTAATAATACAGATATAAGGTGTTTCCCTTCGACCTGTTTTGTAATATATTGTTAGTTGCATAATACTTCAAATGGCCTATGGCTGTTAAGAGATGAGGTTCAATCATGAAAAAAAAGATTCTGCTTTGCTTATTGCTTGCACTGCTTTCAGCTATGGCCTTTGCCCAAAGCCCTTATTATGAGATTGGAGACCAGGTCTTCAATGTCGAAGCCGGAACGCAGATCCCAGCCTTCCTATGGTTTCCCTATGCATCTCAGGACAGCTTCCTGGTCGGAAGCCAGACAAGGATGAGCGTTGGAGGCTGGGGAAGCATCAGCTACAGCGCTTTCTCCACTCCCTATATAAGCCTTGGAGGTGAGCTGGGCTATGGATTCAGCTTCTCCAATGCCGGCTTGATCTTCGCCACTGTGCCAATCAGCCTCAGGGCCACCTATATCCCTATACAGAATGGAACTTTCGACCTTGCCATCACAGCCAACGTAGGCGGAGCCTTCAACAGCTATGACAGCGACATGTTCTTCGGTCCATTTGCAAGCCTTTCAGTTTGTCCGAGCTACTACTTTGACAAGAACTGGGGCATCGGGCTCAAGGCAGGCATGTCCTTGACAGGAGAGTTCTATACTGCTTCAAGCTCAAGGCAGCAATACACAGCTGCATGCGCCTTGGTTCCAATCAGCTTCAGCTTAAGCTACAGGCACTAGGAGGTACATCATGGCAAAAGCGCTTATCATCTTCATCACCAGCCTTGCTCTTCTTTGCTCCTGCAATCTTGACAGCTCAACAGGCATCTTCCACAAGGTATCCAACTCAGTCCCAACTACTGAGAACACCATCATAGAAAGCCTTGGCTACAGCGGCTCGACGGCCTGGTATCTCACAGGCAATGGCATCTACACCAAGGCTCAGGGAGCCAGCGAGCAGGCCTATCTGCAGAACTCAAGCATCCCAGCCAGGGGAGCGAGAGTGCTCGAGGCAGCCTTTGCCTACGGCTCTGCCACAGACATTGTCTACAGCGGAAGCCTGAAGATAAATTCAACCGACATAGACACTGAGCACACGATGCTTTTCAAGGCTCTCTCCACTGCTACCTACCCCTTCCCATCGAGAATCCTTGCCATGACAAAGAACGGCTATGTGATTTTAAGCTCTGGAACTGCCATGGGCATCTACAAGAACAATGACCCAAGCGCTGCATTGGCAACCATCTCCACAGCACTTGTACCTGGAAAGGTCCTTGAGAGCGGCAATTCCCTGCTTATAATGGACTCTACCCAGACCAAGGCCTGGATCTTCGATTCAAGTGCAATCCAGGAGCTGTCTGAGTACCATGATTATGTGGGCTTCCAGGTCTATGATGCTGGCAAGGCCCTTCTTGTGGACGATTCGCTGAATCTCTATAAGCTCGATGGAATCACTGCAACAGATACACTGAAGGATCTTGACACCTTCTCCAGCTCAAGCCAGATGAGAAGCTTCAAGGTTTCAGCCAGCCAGGTCGTCTTCAAGACCGACTCCTACTTTGATAAGCTGGACATCACCAGCGATGGAGCCACTCTCACAAGCATATCAAGCGGCTATGCTGATGAGATTGAGGACCTGAACATTCTTGGCATCCACCCAATTGCAGAGGGCTCCACCTACCTGGTGACCACGCAGTCAAGCGGGCTTTTCATAATTGATGTGCTCAACAACTCAAAATCCGAGTTCTAGATAGTCAAGCGAGATAAAGCAAAGGCCTGCAATTGCAGGCCTTTTTCATTCACAAAAGAGCATTCTATCTGTCCCTTCTTACCTCGTGCAGAATCGCCCTAACCTCAGGGTCCTTATAGCACTGGTCGATCTCGTCAGGGGCAAGGCCTACGAACTCATGGCATAGATAGTGAATCCAGACTTCGTCTTCCGGTGTATTCAGGATATGCTTGCGGCAATAATAGTCTGGCTGTACCGGCAGCGGCTCTGTTTTCTTGTAGAGAGGCACCTTGTAGTCATAGACAGCTATCTTGATGTCAGAACGGGGAATGCCTTTCTGCATGACGATATCGCAAAGTGCGTTGACTGTCTTTCCGGTGTCAAATATGTCATCGACTATCAGGATCTTGTCTCCGGAGCGGAGATACTCAGGCGAGTATGTCCATCCATCCACCATCACCTTGGACTGGCAGCGTACATCGCTGTAGGACCTGGCGACAACAGCAGCATAGAAGACGGGACGCCCACCATCAAGAGCTCGGACCATCTTGTAGTACTCGGAGAAGACATTGCCCATATAGACACCGCCTCTAAGGCTTACATAGATGATGTCTGGAACAAAGCCGTCTACCTTGTACATCTTGTGCGCAAGCTTGAGAGCTGAATCTCTGATGGTCTCTGCTGAAATGAATTCCTTTCGCATTTTGCCTATATCTCCTTAGTCGTTGATGGTCAGTATCCTAGGGCCGTCGTCTGTGACAGCTACGGTGTGCTCGTAATGGGCTCCGATCTTGGAGTCTGCCGTGACAACCGTCCAGCCATCATTCAGGGTCCTTATCCGGGCAGTCCCCAGATGTATCATGGGCTCGATGCATATCACAAGCCCGCTTCGAAGCCTTGGGTTGCCTTCCATCGGATTGACAAAGTTAGGCACATTAGGATCCTCATGAAGCTCAAATCCAACTCCATGGCCGCAATAGTCACGCATCACTCCAAATCCGGCACGAGTTGCATGATTGAACACAGCCAATGATATATCATGAATCCTGTTTCCGACAATGGCTTTCTCAAGCCCCTTGAAAAAGCATTGCCTGGTGACCTCTTCCAGCCTTCTTGCCTCGTCGCTGACATTGCCTATCAGATAGGTCCTGGCGCTGTCAGAGATGAAGCCCTTCAGATTGCAGTCAAGATCAACCTTCACAACGTCTCCATCGCTGATGATCCTGCTCTTCCTAGGTATTCCATGGATGACTTCATTGTTCACGCTGACGCATGCAGATCCTGGAAAGCCCATGTAGCCAAGGCATGCTGGCTTTCCATGCCTCTTGACGATAAAGTCATGGCAGTACCTGTCTACCTCCCAGGTAGACATGCCTGCCTCAATGAAGCCGGCTAGGCTGTCCAGAAGATCAGAGAGAATCCTTCCTGAATCGTGGATGGCCTCTATCTCATCTTTTGTCTTGAGCTGAATCATATATCCTTCACCATTGCATCAAGAATGCCGTTGATGAAGCGATAGTTCACTTCGCTGGAGTATTCCTGGGAAAGCTTCACAGCCTCGTCGATCACCACATGCGGATGCACATCAGTACAGAACATCAAGGTGTAGACTGAAAGCCTTAGGATGTTCCTGTCGACAAGGGCTATGTCCTGAAGCTCTCGCTTCGAATACTGCTGTATCCGCTGATCTATCTGCTGCAGGTTCTCAAGCGTGCCTAGAAGCAGAAGGCGGGAGTAGTCGATCACCTCCTGCTCAAGCTCCTGCTTCTCCTCCTGGCTCATGGCAACAAAGCAGTCTTCCCTTGAAGGATCATCTGCATATATGAAGTTGCCCTGCGCATCGTAGAAGCGCTTGTTGAAGTCCATGCTATATAAGGAAGCCAGGGTGACAGCCCTGGCCTTATGTCTTGATTTCATTTTTAGATCAGCTTCTTGATCGTAGCTTCTGCGGTGAGATCCGAGATGATGCTCTGATAAGCTGTAGTGAGCATTGCACTCTGCTTTTCAGCAAGAAGCTTCTGTGAAATGTAGGCTCTTACGGTGGTGGTATCCTCAGGTGTGAGGCTGCTGTCCAGGGTAAGGGCTGTAAACGGTGTATGGGAAATCACCTTTATGATGTGGTAGCCGGCATTGGACTTGACAGGTGCGCTGATGTCCCCGCTGTCCATATCATAGACTGTGTTGACAAAAAGCTCCCCAAGCAAGGTTGCAGAATCCTCGTCATCTGTTGTGAGCCAGCCCATCTCTCCACCCTTTGAGGCAGAAGAGGTGTCCTCTGAATACTGCGATACAGCCTTCTCAAAGGTTATCGCTCCGCTTGTGATTTCTGCATATACCTTGCTGGCACTCTCTAGGGCCTTGGCATCGGAGGCTTCATCAGTTCCTATTGCAAAGAAGATATGGGCTATCTTGAAGGCTTCTGGATTGACAAACTGAGACTGGTTCTTGCGAAAGAAGGTCTTTATCTCAGCCTCTGTAGGCTCGGCTATCGAGGAGAACATATCCTGCTTTTCAGAAAGAATGTAGTACTGAAGGCAATACTGCTGAGCAAGAGACTCGCTGTACTGCTCAACGGTCATCCCTGCCTGCGACTCAAGAAGGCTTGCAAACTCCTCGTCAGTGAGCGTTGCACCAAGAGAGGACTCGATGGAGGCCTTCTGGGAGGCAAGAAGCTGAGCCTTCTGTTCATCGGTGAGCACAAAACCAGCTCTTTCCATTCCCTGCTTTGCAAGCTCCTCATTGATCAGGGCCTGAAGAGCGTTTTCCTTTGTCAAGGTGGTGCCCTGTGCCGCATAGAGATCGATGGTGCTCTGAAGCTGGGTTGTGGTGATTACTGTCCTCTTGGTAAGATAGACTGTAGCTGCCGGCGAAGCCAGAGTAGCTGCAAATGCTGAGGCTGCAACCAAGGCAATGATCATCAAGCTTAGGATTTTCTTGTTCATAAATGCTCCATTCAATTCTTGGCTACACGCAATCGCTTGCCTGTAGCATAGGCATAATTCTTATTAGCCAGAATCTCTGAGTTCTTAAGGTAAAGGCCTTCCTTCTCCAATGCACTCATGAGAGATGAAAGGCTCTTCATGCAGAAAAGCCCCTTCTTCTGGACAAAGGCAAAGCATCTCTTTCCGCTTACCTGCCCAGCTTGCCGAAGGAAGATGCTCACCTGTTCGGGAATGCGTCCGCCAAAGAATCCGGAAGACTGGCATCCCACAAGTATGTAATCATAAAAGGCCAGCCTCTTGCCGACCTCCGTGTACATGTTGAAGATCTCTACTGAGAAATCTCCAGATTGCTCATAAAGCCCTCGGGCCAGCGCATCACAAAGCTCCTTGAGAGCTGTATCTTCGCCTTTGGCCTTTGGACAATACAGTATGCAGATTCTCATCACTTGGCGCTTCCAGCGTCTTCTGCAACTGTTTCAGCTGCAGCTGCTGCTGTGGATGCCTGCTGAGCTCCCTTGACGAGAACCGACGAGCTGCCAGACTTGTTGACCATTGCAACAAGAATCGCAAGCACAAGGAATGCTCCGCAAACCCAGGCTGTAAGGCGGTTTATGACCTTATTGGTCTTTCCACCAAAGGAGGAATTGCTGTCATTGCCCCCAAATATCCCGCCGAGGGAAGAGGAGCTCTCGCCCTGGATCGACACAAGGAAGATCAGGAAGAGACTGACAAGCACGAAAAGGACAAGGAGAACAATACTCAAAACACCCATAACTTTACTCCAAAACTCCACATCTAACGATGGGAACAAACTGCTCAGCCTTCAGTGATGCTCCTCCTACGAGGGCACCATCAATGTGCTCACAAGCCATGAGCTCCTTCACGTTGGATGGTTTAACAGAACCACCATACTGTATTATTGTCTCTTCTGCAACCTTTTTCCCATACAGATTGGCCACAAGACTGCGAATAAATGCATGTGCCTTGTTTGCATCCTCTGGAGTGGCGGTCTTTCCGGTCCCGATTGCCCAAACAGGCTCATAAGCTATGGTTATTGCAGACATCTGGGAAGCTGTAACACCCTTAAGCCCTACATTGACCTGTCTTGAGAGAACCTCCTCAAGCTTGCCGGCCTCTCTCTCCTCCAAGGTCTCGCCAACGCAGAGAACGATGTCGAAGTTATGAGACAGCGCCTTAAGCACCTTGGCGTTGATGAGCTCATCAGATTCCTTGTAGATGATCCTTCTCTCGCTATGGCCAATGATGACGTTTCCTACTCCCAGGTCCATGAGCATCTCACAGCTCACCTCTCCTGTGTAGGCTCCACTGTCATGCTCATTGATATTCTGGGCTGCCACAATGATGTTGGTGCCCTTGGCAGCCTCAACGACAGCTGGAATTGTCACGAACGGCGGTGCAACCATGACCTTGGCGTTGCAGCCCTTGACCTGCTTTGCAAGCTCCTTGACCAAGGCTGCGCCTTGGGAAGGAGTCATATTCATCTTCCAGTTGCCTGCAATGTACGGTATTCTCATCTTATTTCTCCAATGCCTTTATGCCAGGCAGCTCTTTTCCCTCGAGGAACTCAAGGCTTGCACCGCCGCCAGTCGAGACATGGTCAATCTTGGAGGCAAGGCCGAACTTGTTGACAGCTGCGACGCTGTCTCCTCCTCCGACGACTGTCACTCCCTTGCTTGCTGCAACGGCCTTGGCGACTGCCTCTGTGCCCTTGGCGAAGCTCTCAAACTCAAAGACTCCAAGCGGTCCGTTCCATACTATGCTCCTTGCATCTGCAAGAGCGGCCTTTATGAGCTTGACTGTCTTGGGCCCGATATCCATTCCAATCAGATCCTCTGGGATATCTACGCTGTCAACCAGAATCGGCTCAGCTGTCTCAGCAAATTCCTTTGCACAGACATGATCGACTGGAAGCACGACCTTGACTCCCTTCTTCTCAGCCGCAGCCAGGAAGGCCTTTGCCGTGTCAAGGTAGTCCGCTTCAAGAAGGCTGTGGCCAACATTGTGTCCCAGGACCTTCAGGAAGGTGTATGCCATTCCGCCGCCGATCACGATTGTCGAGCAAGTCTTGGCAAGACTCTCAAGCACGCTTATCTTGGAAGAGACCTTGGAGCCGCCGATTATTGCGACGAAAGGCTTCTCTGGGTTCTCAAGAAGCGGGCTCATGAACTTGACTTCCTTCTCAATCAGGAATCCAGCATAAGCAGGCAGATAATGAGCAACTCCCTCAGTAGAGGCATGAGCTCTATGAGCTGTTCCAAAGGCATCGTTGACATAGACATCGCCTAAGCTTGCAAGCGCCTTTGCAAATCCAGCCTCATTCTCCTCTTCCTCAGCATAGAAGCGGACGTTCTCAAGAAGAAGAACCTCGCCTGCCTTAAGAGCCTTGACCTGGGCCTCTACCTCGGGCCCGATTACATCCTTGGCCAGGATGACAGGCTTTCCAAGAAGCTCCTGGAACTCAGCTGCAACTGGAGCCATGGAGAACTCTGGGTTCTTCTTTCCCTTTGGCCTTCCATAATGGCTCATCACAACGAGCTTGGCACCTTTCTGGGAAAGGATGTAGTTCAAGGTAGGAAGAGCAGCTGTAATCCTAGTTGCATCTGTAACCTTGCCGTCCTTTACAGGAACATTGAAATCCACACGAACAAGGACGGTCTTGCCGGCCAGGTTTGCATCTCTGATGGTATTAAGAACCATAAAATCCTCCGAATTAGCAAGGGCCCAAAGGGCCATTGAATGACATTACAAGGCTTTTGAAGCAAAGCCAACCGCCGCAGCAATGCTGTGCGGCCTCTAGACAATATACTCAAATGAAGGAAAACTTTCAATAATCTTCAAGAGGATGATTCAATCTTCTGGGCTCTGGAAATCAATGCTTCTTTCTGGCCGCAAGGCAGGATCAGGTTCATTCAAGACTGGTTATGGCTGTAGCTTTTTTGCACCTGGGGCCCTATAATGGACTTATGAAGAGACCAATCAACAATCAATGGCATTATGATGATGGCAAGACCAGCCAGATGGTGGACATTCCTCATGGCACAGTCCTCGAGCAAGGCTATTTTGACGAAAAGCGACTATGGCACGACTGCGTTTACTCAAAGACCCTTGACTGTCCAGCCCTTGATCATGGCCGAAGGCTCTTCATAGCCTTTGACGGCGTCAGCTCAATGGCAAGGGTGCTTTGCAACGGCGTTGAGCTTGGAGTTCACAAGGGAGCCTATGATGGCTTTGAGTTCGAGATCAAGGACCCTTCCCCCACCCTTGAAATCAGAGTCGAGGTTTCCAGCTATGAGGATCCATCCATCCCGCCTTTTGGCGGCCAGATGGACTATCTCAGCTTCGACGGCATCTACAGGCCTGTCTTCTTGATAGACCGACCAGAGTCCTACATCCAGGCTGTCCGCATTGATGCAAGCCTTGATGGGTCAGTTAGAGCAAGGATAAAGGCCTGCGGCAGAGTTGATGTGAAGGCCATAAGCTTAGCAGACCCTGAAGGAAGGCCTGTTGATGCAGCTTTCAGCCTAAAGGATTCAGGCTCTTATATCGAGGCCGTTTCAAGCATTCCATCTCCAAAGGCTTGGAACCTGGCAAGTCCTGCATTATACAGCCTCAGGATAAGCTATGACGGGGACATATATGAATCAGCCTTTGGCTTCAGGGATGCCAGGTTCAAGGCCGATGGCTTCTACCTCAATGGCGAAAGGCTCAAGCTTATTGGGCTGGACAGGCATCAATGCTACCCAAGAAGCGGCTACGCAATGCCTCAGACTCCACAGAGGCTTGATGCAAGGCGCCTCAAGGATCTTGGATGCAACATAGTCCGGACAAGCCATTATATGCAAAGCCCCTATTTTCTGGATGAGTGCGACCGCATTGGCCTTCTTGTCCTGGAGGAGATTCCTGGCTGGCAATATACCTCCAAGAGCCAGGAATGGAGAGACCTTGTGGTTGGCAATGTGAATGCCATGATAGAGCGCGACTTCAATCACCCCTCGATAGTCCTGTGGAACATCAGGATCAACGAGGGCAAGGACGATGACCAGCTCTATGAGCGCACCAGCAGCGCTGCCAAGGCCTTGGATTGCGTCAGGCAGACAGGCGGTACAAGGAACTTCCCCTTCAGCCACCTTCTTGAAGACGTCTACACCTACAATGACTTTCATCATGACGGCACCAATAAAGGCCTTATGAAGCCTAGCTCAGTGACCAGGCAAGGCAACCCCATCCTTGTCACGGAGCACAACGGCCATATGTTCTCAACAAAGACCTACGACGATGCTCTTCACAGGGAGGGCCAGGTCCTTCGCCATGCCAGGGTCTTGAACGACATGCTTGCAAGCCCCAGGGTCTCTGGCGCCATCGGCTGGTGCTTCGCTGACTACAACACCCATTCAAACTTCGGAAGCGGAGACGGCAACTGCTATCATGGAGTCACAGACGCCTTTCGGAACCCCAAGGATGCAGCCTGGCTCTACAAGAGCCAGAAGGATGATGAAAGCGTTCTCCATGTGGTCACTCGAATGGACTGCGGAGACTGGGCCAAGACCTACATGAGCTCTGCTATGATACTTACAAATGCCGATTGCGTCAAAATCAGCACTAGAGAGAACAGTGGAAACGCCAAGGGCGAGCAGGACGATGAGACTTGGGAGGACCTTGGTATCTTCTACCCTGACCGCGAGAGCTTCCCCGCCCTCCCACACCCTCCCATCATCGCAAGGAGCCTATATGAATCCAGGCTCAGGAAGGTCTTCACCAAGCCCAAGGATGCAAGGCTTGCTGCAATGCTCATCGACAAGGTCAAGTCGACCTCGTCCATCACTGCCCTTTTGCCCTATGCCCTGAGGATTACAGACCTTCTAAGGCGCTATCACCTGACTCAGGATGAGCTTATGGAAATTGGAAAGAAGGCTTCAGCTTTCGGGTGGAAAAGGAAGGCAAGCTGGAGGTTCGAGGCTATCAAGGATGGCAAGACTGCAGGAATCCAGGTCATTGAGAACACAAGGCCGCGCCTTAGCCTTAGGACCGACACAACGACGATAAGCTCTGCAGGCGATACCTTCGATGTAGTCCAGGTTGACATTGAGGCCCTTGTCGATGGCATGCATAATCCTCTGCCCTATTGCTTTGAGCCAATCGAGCTTGAGCTGACAGGACCTATGGAGCTATATGCAACAAGCAGTCTTCTAAGCTTGCAGGCTGGCCGAGCTGCCGCCTACCTGAGAACGGCTGGAAAGGCAGGAACAGCGACACTGAAGGCCTTCAGCCCAAGCCTGGGCGAAGGCTCGATCTCAATAAATGTTATATGATGCAAGAAAATAAAGAAAGCGGCCTGTTCGATGGAAGTATGGACTTGAACAGGCCGCTAACTATCTTGGCAAGCCAAGCGTAGCTCACCTTTCATTCTTTTTTCAATATGGTTTTTCACAAGGCCTGGCTCATTTAGCATCTTGTTAACAACTAAAGGATAATCTTTATCTTTTTTTAACGCGAAGTCTTCTTTTTATGTGGCTTGAATCTACAATCCAAATGCATCAGGAGGGATAAACGAATAGTGACCCGTAACTTCTGATAG
>JAQVSP010000093.1 GCA_028700425.1 Sphaerochaetaceae bacterium
CTGCGCTTCTGATACCTCTTCATAGCTGAAAAAGCCTCGATCGCCTTGCGCACTGCTATTGGGCTTGGGTCCTGCAATGCCCTAAAAAGCTTGTCCAGGTCATAGGACTGCTCCTCATCCCATATGGCATTGCAGGCAAGAAGGGTGAAGGCTCTTGTTCGCACGAAGGAGGACCTGCCATCCAGAAGGCTATGCAGCAGGCCCTTGAGAAAGAAGGCCTGCGGCCCCTTTCTGCTTATATATGTCAGCAGCAAGAAGCTTCTGTAGCCCTTCTCCACATCCGAGCTTGAAAGGTCAGCTGCCAGCAGGCTCACCGCCTGTCTAGGCAGCCAATGATCCATGCCCCAGCTCTCAAGGCTCCTCTTAGGGTCATATGCATTGCATTCATAATCCACATAATAGATGTCATGATCAAGGACTATGAAGTTGGTCGGATCCCAGTCCAGGTCAAGGCTCTCCTTCTGAGCCTGCTGGCTCATGCCCCTTGCTGCTTCCAGCATCCATTGCTCCAGCTTGCCTTCGCTTGCAAGGGATGCAGCTGAAGGTCCGTCTATGAACTCCTTGACCATAAGCTCCTGGTCAAGGTCTGATTCCAGAAGCCTTGGAAGCTTCATCCCGATATGGACCAGCCTGTTGTAGTCGCTTATCTCTTTCTCGATCTTCTTGCCGCAGCTTTCATTATTGACCTGCTTAACCACCACATTGCCCTCAGGCCCTTTGGCTAGGTAGGAATACCCTCCCTTGCCATGGCCAAGAAGACGGACCTGCAAGTATGTCTTGGAATTCACAATAAAGGACCTTGGCTCTATCAAGGCTTCAAGGCTGCTCTTGCCTTCATAAAGCCTTGCATCCAATCCAAGCTCCAGGCCTTCCTTCACCTTGGACTTGTCAGAGCTAAGGATCACAATGCAGGCTTCAGCTTGCACTTCCTTATTGATAATGGTCCGATAATCGCCCGACTCATAGGCTGCATCAAAGTTGCCATCCTGCTTATGTGACTCAAGCCAGGGGCCCTGTGCAATTGCGATAATCCTGTAGCCCTGGGCCTTCAAGGTCCAGGTCTCTAGCACAGCTTCCTGCGCCCTATCCCCAATGTCAAGCAATAGAATCTTATTCATGGGCAAACAGTAGCATAAGGCCGTCTAGTTGAAAACACCAGACAGCCCGCTCCAGCATGAATTGCCTCAATGAAAAGAGAAGGCGGCCTAAGCCGCCTTCAGCTTAAAGATCAGAAAGCCCTCATTCAACTATGATAAGCAGCTCTCCGTATACTGGAATGACTCCATCATCTGCACAGAACACAGCCTTGTACTCGCCCTTCTGGCCAGCAGAGAAGGTGAATGTCTGAGACACAGCATCAAAGGAAGCTCCCTCAGGAAGCTGAACTGCGCTGTATGCAAGACTTGCATCGCTTGCAGCCTGATTTCTTGTTCCATCGATCTCAGCTGCAGGGTTGCGAGCCTCAATCCTCTTGGAAACAACATCAGCTACCTTTACAGTGATTGCATCCAGGTCAGTGAAGAACGGGCGATGAACTGTTACAGGAAGCGAGAATGTCTTGCCGCTGTAGGTCCATTCATTCTCCTTATAAGCATACCCAGAAGCTGTATCAGCGACGGTTGGATAGCTATAAAGGCTGTCTGCTGGAGTTCCTGGCTCTGGCGATTTCACGGTATGATACAGGATAGCATCCTGCTCAAGGCCTTCTATAGCGCTGCAGGCTGTCTGCAGGTACTCCTGGTTGGGAACATACTCAAAGCCAGAGGCTCGCTTATAGTCATTGGAGATCACTGCCACTTCCTTCACGTCCTGGGCAACATCGGCTTCGAAGTTGCTGAAGCTGACATTGTGTGCATCATCCAGCACAACAGCATGACGCTGATCCTTGACTACTGTGCTGAAGGTGACATCGATAAGCTTCAGGCCATCAATATGACGGGCATAGAGGCCATAGGCAGGAAGGATTCCGAAGTTGGATGGCTCTGGATACTGCTCCTGCATCTCCGGCACGTTGTAAGGATCGTCAACCCAGGCCTGTGCAGAAGAATCCCATGAGACTCTTGGCAGAAGAGCTGAGTTCTTTGCAAAGAAGGTGTTCACCAGCCAAGGTATGTTCTGCTTGGAAGGAGCTGTCATATACTGGGTGTATTCCCAGGAAGTGGAAAGCTGCTGCTGTTCGACAGCATCCTCCATCCTCAGGCCTCCGCGATAGACGACGCTGACGTTCTCAAGAGTGACATTCTCGATCATGCTGTCTACAAGTCCGGTAAGCTCGATCGGATAGCGAGGATCGGCATTTGTCACCTGGACATTGCCAATGTAGAGGTTGTAGGCCTTTGCAATGCTTTCATAGCCAACTGCATCGCCATAGTAGGCCCTCTGGTCCACGCCTTCAGCATCAATGAGAATCTCATTGTCATGATCCACTACGTATGAAGATGAAGCATCGTCCCACTTGTAGGCAAAGAAGCGTCCATTCTCTTCGGCATAGTTGGCGGCATTGAGCTTCACTGGGGCGGCCTGGTCCACGACTTGCACTGTAACGCCATTTGATTGCTTGGAACCGTTGCGGTTGTAGTTGTAGACTGGGTAGTAATCCTGTATAGGATATTGTTGCCAGTCTTCGTCGTTAGGCAGGATCCAGCCAGCATTGGTCAGCCTTACATTGTTCTTCGGGTTCAATGCAGTGTCATCAGAGTTGCCTGTCACTGGATAGCGGCCTCTGTTTCCGATTCTTACGAAGATCGGTGATGAGCTGACTGTATCCATAGAGGCGTTGACCATGATGATGTCATGGATCTCGGATCCATCGACAGACTCAAGGCAGAGGCCTCTGGAGCGCTGGAAGGTCACTGAGTCGATTGTGACAGTGTTATAGCCGCAGGTTGACTCGGTTCCGAACTTGATCCTGGCCGTCGGGCCGCAGGCATCGGAAGCTACCTGCTTGTCTGTAGTATAGGTCCCTGCAAGCACAGAGCCAGCATCATACCCACTTACAGTGCAGTTCCTGACAATGCAATTCTGTACACTCTGGTAGATTCCAGCGCCGTAGGAGGCCTTGAAGACGATTGCATCATCGGTAAGCGAATTGAAGGTGGAATCAATGATCGTTACATCCTGGCCGCAGTCAATGTTGAAGGCGTCGCGGTTGGTATCGACTATCATGTTCTCCACTCTCATGTTCCTTGTGCCTTCCATTATGATGGCAAAGTGTCCACCATTGAGGATGCTGATTCCTGAGAGGACCACATTCTGGCATCTGACAAGGGCGATGGCCTTGTTGCCATACCAGGAGGTTATCTGAGCATCTCTATTTGAGGGATTGCCCGGGTCGTTGCCGGCAAGAACCTGTGACAGCGAACCGCTGGCCTCCATCTGGCTTCCGTCGATGAGGCCTTCTCCATAGATCATTATGTTCTTTCTGTCAGCAGCATAGATCAAGCTGTTGGCAAAGTAGGTGTGTCCGCCATCCTGCAGTCCTGCATAGAGGTTCACCTCTGGCTGGTTGTAGTTTCCTGGCTTTCCATCCTCATAGTAATCCTCTGCTGGAGTAACAGCCTTGGTTCTCCAGTCTGAGGTCTCTGTCTTTGCTGCCTGAAGCACTGAGCCCTTGGCAAGGTACAGGTTCACTCCATCAAGCATCTCTATCGTATAGACCCTGAATGTCCCCTCTGGAACATAGACAGTGCCTCCGCCGTACGATGCTACCAGCTTGACAGCTGCATTGATGGCCTGAGTGTTCTCGATGGCATGGGTATCGGCATCTCCCTCTGCTCGATTCTCAAGCGCAACCGCTCCAAAGAGCGTGATATCCACTACCAGGTTCTCCTTCTTAAGCTGATCTCTTGTTACAGTGGCTCCTGTTGCAAGCTTGATGCCCTTATATTCAGTCAAGCCAGCCAGGTCGATGAATGAACTTGCCTCTGTTTCGGATAATGCCTGTGCATAAGCACTGAGGCCAATAGTCAAAACCAAAGCAACTATGAATGCTTTCTTCATAGTAATCCTCCTTTAAGCTTGAAGGCTAATCCTGTTTTTTTCATGGAGCAAGTCGGATTATCTAGACTTTTCGTACTATTTTAGCCAAATAATCACTTTTAGCTTATTCAACGCCATTTGAAATATTACAGCCTTGCCCTGTGTTTTTTTTGAGAGAAAGCCCTTGCCAGGCACCAAAAAGCAAGGCCCTAAACAAGACAGCACTGCCTCGCTTGCCCCTGCATCCAGCACCTTGTGCACCTAAATGGAAAAGTCTTGACAATTCCATCCTCGAGTGTGAAGAATAACCTATTCCAGCTGCTATGAGCTTGACTGGCTGATAGAGGAGAAAATGAAAGCAAAGAAAGGAATAGGAATACGCAACCTTCTGTTCGCATACTCATTTGGGCTTCTCTTCATTGTGCTGCTGGTCGTAATGATTCTCTTCAGCTCGCTTTTCCAGATGGTGGACGAGATGCAGGACAGGGTGCAGCAATACATAAATCTCAGCCAGTTCTCCACCTTGCTGGAAACAGCCAAGCAGAACTACGAAAGCCTTTTCTCTGCAATAGCCAAGGGCGATGATACACAGGCCTTCAGGCTCAAGAACCAGGCTCAGCTGCTCCAGGTCAAGACCAATTACAAGGCCCAGGAGCTCAAGGTCAGCTATGACGAGAGCCCCGAGAAATACTATTACAGCAATGCCATTTCCAACGGGCTTGAATACCTGGAAGCCAATCAGCTGAAGATAATGGACATCAGCCTGCCAGTGAGCCAGGAGGATTATGCGACCTATTACTGGAACATCAAGGTCTATGATTATCTGCTTGACTACTCAGCAAACCTCTACCTCAAGGAAGCGGTGAGCAACGATGTTGATGTGCTTGCACGAAACATCGCCAAGAGCGCAACCCTGCGAAGCCTGACCTTCATGGCCTTTGCGGGAATCATATTGCTCAGCGTCGCCATTGTCATAGTGTTCACAAGGCGCTTTGTCGCCCCGGTCAACAAGATGGCACAGACGGCCCGGGACATAGCCAACGGCAACCTGGACGCCTCTGACCTGGACATGTGGGCCCCAAGCGAGATTGAGTCGCTTCAGAACAGCATGAACCTCATGAAGGAAAGCCTGCTTAACAGCATCACCCTAGAACGAGAGCTGCATGCAAAGGAAGTTGAGCATCTCCGGATCACCCGAGAGCTGGAGAAGGCTCGCTACCTATCTCTCCAGGCCCAGATAAACCCTCACTTCCTCTTCAACGCCCTTAACATCATCTCCCATACAGCGCTCTTTGAGCAAGCTGACCAGACTGTAAGGCTCACCAACACCCTAGCCGGCTTCTTGCGCTATACACTGGAGTTCCATGATGAAGTGGAGCTGGGCAAGGAGCTTGACTTTGTCAGCAGCTACCTGCTTATCCAGAAGGCTCGCTTCGGTGAGAGGCTATGCTATGAAATCACCTGCCCAGGCGAGCTCAAGAGCATGCTGGTCCCCCCTCTTCTCATTCAGCCCTTTGTAGAGAACGCCATAAACCATGGCCTTGAGCCCAAGGAGAATGGAGGCAAGGTAACCATTGAGGTTGCAAAGGAGAGGAACTCTGTTACAATCAAGGTAATGGACGATGGAGTCGGAATCATCGGCAATCCTCTCAAGTCAGAGTCCAAGAGCAGCAGGGTTGGAATCAAGAATGTCCATGAAAGAGTGAAGCTCTACTTTGGGAGCAAGGCCAACCTCAAGATCGAAAGGGTCTCTGAACAGGGAGGCACAGCTGTCATATTGTCGATTCCGCTTAAGAAGCAGAGGAGCATCTTATGACCACTATACTCATAGCAGATGACGAGCAGATTGAAAGAGATGCCCTGGAGCTCATGGCAAGTCGAAGCGGCCTGGAGCTAAGGTGCCTCAAGGCAAGAAACGGACAGGAAGCTGTCAAGCTCGTCTCCGAGAACCAGGTAGGCATAGCCATCCTTGACATCAAGATGCCTGTCATGGATGGTCTAGAGGCTGCTAGGATCATCGCTGAGATAAGCCCATCGACAATACTGGTGTTTCTCACTGCATGGGGCTCCTTCGACTATGCCCAGGAAGCCATAAGGCTGGGAGCCGAGGACTACCTGGTCAAGCCATGTGACAACGACACCTTCATAGCCTTGATGCGCAAATGCCTTGAAAGGATCGATAAGCAGGTTCCTCAGAAGGACATCCAGGCCATGATGAACATATTCACAAGGGAGTTCTTCACTGCGCTTAAGTACGAAAGCCTGAGCGATGATGCAATAAAGGCCTTCTTGAGGCTTAAGGGCATACGGACCGAGAAGGGCATCGCCATGGTAATAAGCTCCAGCTCCAGAGCAGAGCTGGAAGCCTGGTGGATGCACAACGACCTGCTCAAGAGCGTTCCATCCTGCTATTACTGCGGCTTGGACCGCATGCTGATTCTTGTCTTCATCGACAATCCAAGAAGGATCGAGGCTCAGATGAACAGCTTTGCAGAAACTCATGACAAATGCTTCATAGGACTGGGAGAAGGCTTTGATGGCATCAAGGAGTTTGCAAAGAGCCTCCACACTGCTTCCATTGCCTATATGGAAGCCATGAGGACAAGACAAAAGGTCGTGCCATTCAGTCCAGGCATGCATAGGTCCAGTGTCTCCATGCAGGCCTCTATCAATATGATCTTGGACGCGATAAAGGCACGCAGCCTGAATGATGCTCTATCTGAGTCACATAGAGTCGTCGATGACATTGTAAGCCGCTATGGCAATGGACAGGAAGCCTGCGACAGCCTTTATGAGCTCATCCTGGTCCTGTCCCATGAGGTTTCCAGCTCCATTGCAAATCTTGCCTTCCCCAGTCCCTCAAGAGGCTCCATGGCAGAGATGGACACCTACATGACAGATCTCATCCAGGCTGGATGCGAAGCCTTGATAATGGATAGCAAGGACAAGTATGGAAGAGCCTTTGAGCAAATCAAGGCATTTATCCAGGAGCATTATTCCGAGAACCTTTGCTCGGCTGATGTAGCAGCCCATTTCCAGATCAGTGCAAGCTACTTTCCAAAGCTCTTCAAGGAACGAATGGGCATGCCCTTTGTCGAGTATCTTACAACAATCAGGATGCAGGAAGCCTTGAAGCTTCTGGAGAAAGGACTTACTGTCAAGGAAGTCGCCGATAGGATCGGCTTTGATGACAGCAACTATTTTGCCAGGGTGTTCAGGCAGACCTTCCATAGATCTCCCAAGGCTGTCAAGCTCAACCTTCTATCCGAACACTAGGACAAAATAGAGAAGAATTGTATTTTCTACGCTTTTTTCACCCTTTTGTTTTCAAGAAAGTCTGCGATAATCTATTCAAGGGGGTTTGCAATGAAAAAGTCATTGATTATTTTCATGTTCTTTTGCATTTGCTGTACCCTCGCTATAGCCTCTGGCAAGGCTGAGGCAGCTCCATCACAGGAGGAGAAGCTTGTCCTTAGGTATGCAGATAACCAGCCAGCAGACTATCCCACCACCCTTGCAGCCAAGCGCCTTGCCGAGCTTGTAGAGCAAAGAACCAATGGACGCATACGGATCGAGGTGTTCTGCGATGG
>JAQVSP010000094.1 GCA_028700425.1 Sphaerochaetaceae bacterium
TCACAGTGGCTCCATTGTAGGAGAAATCCCTGAGAAGGAAGGCTGCGAAATCCTGGGTGTCCTCCACTGGAAGCTGGGCGACCATGTAGAAGGCTCCTTTTGGAAGGGTGCACTTGACACCGGGAATTCGGGACAGGCACTCAAATAGGCAGTTGCGCCTCTTCAGGTATTCCAGCTTGGTCGCCTCGACATAGGAGTCAGGCGTATTCAGAAGGGCTGCCACTGCAGCTCTCTGTTCAAGATCAGGCGGACATAGCCTTGCCTGCCCAAGCTTCAGGGCTGCAGCGAGGACCTCATGGTTCCTGCTGATGATCGAGCCCACCCTGGATCCGCACATAGAATAGCGCTTTGAGAAGCTGTCTGTGACTATGACACGATCCTTGTAATCCGTGAAGCTCAAGACGGAGATAAACTCAGCTCCATCATAGCAGAACTCCCTGTAGACCTCATCGACCATCAGGAAGATGTCATGCCTCTTGCATATCTCAAGGATCCTCAGCAGCTCTTCGCGGCTGTAGATGTATCCTGTAGGATTGTTAGGATTGCAGATCAGTATCACCTTCGTCCTGCTTGTTATCTTCTGCTCGATTGTTTCGATTGAAGGAAGGGCGAATGCATCATCCAGTGTGCTTGTAACTGGAACGAGGACAGCCTCAGCCATGCGGGCAAAGGATGCCACGTTGGTGTAGAACGGCTCGGGGAGGATTATCTCATCCCCCGGGTCGCAAAGCGTGAGGAAGCTGAACATCAGGGCTTCAGAGCCGCCTGTAGTGATCAGGATGTCTGAGCTGTCAATGTCCAGGCCGTACTTGCGGTAATACGAGGGAAGAGCATTGAGCAGCTCTGGTATGCCCTCGCTGGGCCCATATGCGATAATTGGATTGTTATAAGCGCGGATTGCCTTGATAGCTTCCTTGGGAGTCTTGATATCGGGCTGACCGATATTCAGATGATATACCTTGATTCCCCTTTCCTCGGCCTGTCGGGCCAATGGAGAAAGGCGTCTTATAGGAGACGCCTGGAAGTCCTTGATTCGTTTGCTTACGTCCACTTATTTTTCATCCTTCTGAGTGAGACTCATTGCTTGAGTTTTTACTTCACTCTTCTGGTTCTTGTCAACAAGTTTCTGCACAAGCTGCCTATTATCCAGAATCGGGCTTATTGCCATTCCATGATGCAGGCGGCTTATGATCTTGGCAAAGAGGATGCTGATGTCCGCCTGGATGAACCATGGCCTGCTCAAGAAGTCGTCGTCATGATAGACGGCATTCGTGCCAATGACATAATCAAACACACCATCCTTGTGAGCAGCATCAAAGTCCTCAAGAGCGCTGCCGTTGAAGAAAGGAAGGCTCACCAGGCATATGACTCTCTTGGCTCCCCATTCTCGAAGCTTCCGCATGGCTATGAGAAGAGTGCCGCCGCTGGCGATCATGTCGTCAGCCATGATGACCGTCTTGCCAGACACCTCTCCAAGGAGGTTGATGGCCTTTATGTTTGTGCTCTTTGCATCCTTTGTGACGATGGAATAGTCGCGCTCCTTGTAGAGCATGGCCAGCGGCCTGTGAAGGGCCTGGGCAAAGAACTTGTTCCTTGAAACAGCTCCGGTGTCCGGTGAAACTACGACAACATCTGGGTCTGAGAAGTCCACCACAGTGTTGAGAGCCTGCATCAGCTGATAGGATGCATGGAGGTTCTCAAGATGGGTCTTGGTGAAGCAGTTCTCTATTTCGCGGCAATGGATGTCCAGGGTTATGATCCTGTCCACGCCCTGGAATTCGCAAAGCTGCCCGAAAAGGGCTGCGCTGAGGGCTTCTCGTCCAGCCTTCTTGTGCTGACGGGCATAGGGATAGGTGGGAAGCACCAGCGTCACCGAATCAGCTCCAGCCAGGCGGGCTGCATTGAGCAAGGTGAAGAGGAACATGACGTGATCGTTGATCGAGAAGCTCATGGGCTCATCAAGGCCCTTGACCATTATGGGAGAGCTGTTGGACATATCATAGATGATATACAGCCGGAGGCCTCTCACTGGGTCCTCAATCTCCGCCTTGACCTCTCCGTTCAAAAAGCGTGTATAGGTGACGCCGACCTGAACATTTGGGAAAGTCATCTCAGGAGGCAATGCAGATGAATGTATGGACTTGCTGTTGATGTCATCATACAGCATGACTTGGCGATATACCTCCTCATCAGTCAAGCCATAGCGCTTTGTAAGATTCTTCGACAGCTCAGAATACCTTTTCAGGTAGTGACTCTTCAAATGCTTCAGGATCTTGCCAGTCAGGTATTCCGACCCTGGACCAGCGATGATTCCAAGCTTATGCGGACGTATAATGCTCATGGCTTGACTATACTTCAAAGGCTTCTTTTCTTCAACACGGTTTATGAAGATTCTCAGCCAAATGCATGATCATCGTATATGTAAATTCATTGAAAATGGCATTTTAGCAGAAGCGCAAAATCGTTCAAAAATGAAATCAATGCTCATTGATGAAATAATTTAACGCAATTTCAGCTATTCAGTTCAGCCGTGGAAAGCACATTTCGGCAAAGGAGCAGGGCCAGCAAGGCAACCATTGCATTGCACAGTCCTTCGACAAGCATAAAGACAGGCAAACTTGGATCCTTGACTAGAAGGAAGGCTGCAACAACTCCTATGGCCGCCATGAGGATGAAGAAAAGAAAGTAGAGCGTTATGGTCAGGACCTTGCTGTTCAGGGCTCCAAACAGGCGCTGCATTATTATGTGTATGCTCAGTATGAGCATGGCAAAGGAGAACCTAGCCAGCAGGCAGGAAAGAAAGAAGCCTATGCCGCCCTTGAATATGAAGGTGAAGCCAGCAGCGTAAAGGACAGCTTCCTTTGCGTAGGTCTCAAGGCTTGAAGCAATGGTGAACAGAAGCTTTGAGTAGGCTCTGCTCGGAATCAGATAGACAAGAGGCTTGCTGATCTCCTTGTTGAATCTTCCTAGTATTACGGAGAAGACCTGCATATAGGCTCCGAACAGAAGCCCTGGAAGAATCCCCTCCCCTCTCATTATGTAGGCAAATGCCAGGCTGCCTATCATCATGGCCAGCTCTCCAATGCCGATGAAGGAAGCCTTGGCCCTCCTGTCCTCAATGCGATGCTTGAAGTATATGGCCGAGGAACCCTTGCCATGCTCGAGGCCGACCTTGCCTAGCTTTATATGCTTTGGCGCTGACTCGACCATGCGCCCTTCCTTGGAAGCCACTGCCTGTGAATTGGCTGTCTCGGCAGTAAGGAGCACATCCTCGTAGTAATCCGGATCAAAGGCCATGAGCAGGAAGATCAGGACAGCGATGAAGGCTAGGCAAAGAAGCAGCGAGAAAGCAAGATGCGAGCCGAAGGCTGCACTGCTAAGCCAGCCGGCCACAGGGAACCAGGACAAGGGTCCAGAAAGGACGCTCACCCCGGATTCAAGCAAGTCGCCGCCTTGTGTCAGCGCAAATAGCAACGGAAGAACGTAGGCTGCAAGAAGGACTCCATAGAAAGCCTTGATGGCCATGGCAATGCCCTCACCTCTTTGCGAGAAGGCATAGATGGACATGGCTGCAAGCTGGCCAAGGAAGATGACCATTGCATAGCAGGCCAGAGATGAGAGTATCAGGCCATACCCGGCTCCATAGACCCCATGGATCCACGAATACTGGAAAAGAAGGAAGATGCCGAGAAGAAGGTTGCGGGCTATCTGCTGGAAAAGGCCATAGACAAGAATGCGCGTGCTTGAAAGCGGAGCATTGAAAAGAAAATTCACATCGCTTAGCGTGAAGATGGAGCCGCCGTTGGAAAAGCCATTTGCAGACAAGGTGAAGAACAAGAAGCAGAACAGGATCGAGGCCCCAGCCTGGAGCTCTCTTATGTCCCTGTAGGTCTCCCCATAGGAGCTCTCATTGCCGGACCTTATGACCATCACCAAGGCAGCTGTCATGAAAAGCATGCAGACTATTCCAGCAGGCTTACGTATCAGTCCAAGAAGCGAGTTCTTGAGACGGGTCAGAAGCAGGTATGCTAAGGGAAATCTTTTCATCTACTTGGCCTCTGTAATGCTGAAGTACAGGTCCTCAAGGCTCATCTGGCCAACAGATTCATCCACGCTCTTGAGTATCTTGCCATCCTTCATGATATGCACAGTATCCCAGAGGCCTTCAACGCTGTCAGCCATATGGGTGCTTATCAAGATGGCGCATCCATCAGCCTTGAGAGCAAGAATAGTCTGCTTGAGAGACTTGATGGCGTGAGGATCCAGGCCGACAAGGGGCTCATCGAAGACTATTGTCCTTGGCCGAGAAGCCAGAGCGCAGATTATCGAAAGCTTCTGCTGCATGCCCTTTGACAGCTCCTTTCCAAGCTTCTTCTGCTTGTCTGTCATTTCAAGATCCTCAAGAAGGCGGTTCACATGCTCATCATCGAAAACCCCATAGGCTCTCTGGATGAACTGAATATGCTCGCTGACAGTCAGCAGGTCATAAATTGCAGGCATCTCTGGTATGTAGCCAAGGCTTCTCTTGGCCTCAAGGCTTCTGTTGGGCTTGCCATCGATGAGTATCTCGCCCTTGTAGCGAAGCAGGGCCGCTATGGACTTGATCAAGGTAGACTTCCCCGCCCCGTTAGGTCCCATAAGGACAGCTATGCTGCCATCCTTGATGCTCAGGCTCACGCCATCAACGGCCTTGAAGCGGCCATAGCTCTTTGTCAGGTTCTCAATCTGAAGCATCATTCGCTCCTTTTTACCTGGTTCAGCAAATCAGCAGGGCTTTCAATCAAGGCCATGCAAGTTCCCTTGTCCAGGCTGCTTATCTCATCATCATCAAGGCCGAAGCCATACAAGGCGCCGATGAAAGGCATCCCTGCCTCTCTGGCTCCTTCATAATCCACCATTGTATCGCCGACCAGCACCATCTCCTCTGGCTTGACCCCAAGCTCACTGGCAATGAAGCCCAATATCTGGGCCTTGGTCATCTTCGAGGTGCTGTCAGTGCCCTTTATGACATCAAAATAGGACGTAAAGCCGAAATGCTGGCCCATCTCATGTATCAGCGCGTCAAACTTCATGGTTGCGATTGCCGTCTTATATCCCCGTTCGCGCAGCCTTGTCAAGGTTTCAAGCATTCCAGGATAGAAAGTGCCCTTGAACATTCCCTTCTCCCTATAATACGGCCTGTATATGCTCACTGCCTTTTCGCACATTTCCCGATCCCAGCCAAATACTATGCGAAAGCAGTCATAAAGAGGAGGCCCTACGAACTTCTCGATGGGGCTTATCAGCTCCTTGTCCCATCCAAGGGCCTTTGCAGTGTGGCGTGCAGTCTCGAATATTCCGGAAGAAGTGTCCATGACAGTTCCGTCGAAATCAAAAGCGATGGCCTTTATCATCAGTCTCCGACCTTTTCCTTAAGCCATGCCTCGAGCAGGCCGTTTGTTGCGATAACGGCGTTGTCATGGTCCTCAAAGCCTCTTGAGCTGTCCATGCTTATGCATGAGCCGCCCGCCTGCCTCAGGATGGCCCACCCGCCTGCAAAGTCATAGTATCCTAGCCCATACTCGAAGTATCCATCAAGCCTTCCGCTTGCTATGTAGCACATCTCAAGGGCCGCCGATCCAAAGGACCTTATGTCAGAGCATTCCAAAAATGCTCTCTTCATCTTCTCCAGATACCTGTCTGTGAGCTCCTTGTGCCTATGGGGCGGGCTTATGACAAGGATGGCCCTAGAGGGATCGTCCACATCCGAGACATGGATCGGCTTGTCATTGACCCAGGCTCCGCAGCCTTCCATAGCCCAGAACAGCTCGTCCTGAGCCACGCAATAGACGACTCCAAGCAATGGCTCGTGGCTCTTGGTCTCATAGGCTATGCTGATTGTGTAGTCGGGTATCCCCCGAAAGAAGTCCACTGTGCCGTCGATAGGATCTATGATCCATCTGCCGCTTCTGCCGCACAGCTCTCCATTCTCCTCCCCGAATATCCCATCCTCGGGAAACTGTGCCTTGATGGCCTCGATTATCCTGCGCTCAGTGGCGGAATCTGCATCAGTTACATAATCATTCAGCTTCTTCTGGCGCACTCCATAGCCATGGAGGCTTCGAAGCTCCTGGCCTTGCTTCAAGGCTGTTGCCTTGGCAAGCTCCAGGCGTCGTGCTAGTTCATCATTCATCATTGCTTCCTTGCCAGGCGCATAAGCACAAGCTTCCATTGCACCTGAGTAAAAGATTCTCTCGTAATCGAGAAGGCAGAGCTTGAGACAAGCTCCCCCTGTTCGGAAAGGCAAAGCTCAACAGCATGCCACATGGAGGCCCTGTTCCTGACCAGGAGGCTGGCCAGGTTCATTCTCTGCTCGTCGCTTCTTATAACATCCCTGCTTGGACTGGTCAAGATGAAGCTCAGTGCCTGGGAAGGAATCGAGAACATCTTGTCCTGCTGCGTCGCCATATAGGCCTTGATGGCTGAATCAAGCATTTTCCTAAGATCTCTTCGGTCATCAATGCCAAGGCTTCTTATGTAGGCCAGCTGCGGTGAGCTGTCCTTGTCCCCTTCCAAGGCCTCTATGATCGCATTGAGCATAGAATCCTCTATTTCATGGATCTCCTCAGGCTCAGGAGAGGCTGGCGAAGAGACCTTGTGCATCTGATCAGGCTCCAGGATAGGCGCCTGGCGCTGGACAGCAGGCTTCTCCTCTTTCGATTCTTCCATGGCTGCAGCGACAGGAACCTCGACTGCAATATCAGCTCTCCCCTGCTCGCTCTTCAGCTGGCCTGATTCATCTAGTGCTGCAACTATAGGCACCTCGACTGTTATCTCGACTCTTGGTTCAGCAGGCTCGCTTTCCACAACAGGAGGCGCGGGCTTGCTGACAGCCGGTCCAGAGCCTTGCTCGGGCCTCTGCTCCTCTGACCTGAAGAACGGAATGTCAGATGCCGCTGCAGTCTCCGGCTCGCAGCTGTCGAAAAGGTCGACCTGGCCGGGAAGGTCCTCGTCAGCCTCGTTCTCAGGCTCCTCGGAATCATCCATTGGCTCCTCAGCTTTTTCCTGGCTTTCCTCAAGCTCGGAGTCAAGATAATCATCGTCCTCGGCATCTTTCTCGTCTTCCAGCTCCTCCTTGTCAAGGCTCTGGTCGAAGGCCTCTGTCTGCTCGTCAATGGCCTCCTCTTCCTCCTCCTCAGCCTTGTCGATGCTGAAGACGGGTATCTCAACGATGGGAGACTGGGGCTTGGGCTTGATCCACTGGCCTAGGCTGTCCCACTTGCTGGAGATAGCTGGCGACTTGCATGCAATCTCCTTAAGGCTCTGGAAGGCATCATTTAGGAAGAACTCAGGA
>JAQVSP010000095.1 GCA_028700425.1 Sphaerochaetaceae bacterium
CTTGGTACAGCCTGAGCTCCGGTTCTGAGAAGCTCTCCTTGCTCAACTTGCTTAGCAAGCTCACAAGCTGCTCCCCGGAAACAGGGTAAGTCGGTTCAACCTGATTATCCTTTGACAGTCGCCTTAGAGACTTGTAGGCTCTGACTTCATAATCGTTGATATTGTAGGTCTCCTGAGTTGAAAAAAGGCTGAGGCCACATATAAAGACAAGCAAGCAGACCAATAGCTTTTTCATAGCTGCTCTCCCCCTAGATGCTTTTGATAGTAAACCACTGCTATAGGTAATTCAATCAAAGGGTCTTGAATTCAGGATGCTTGTGCCTAAATTATTGCGCCAGCTTGCTTAGAATGAGATAAAATAGCCATAAAAAAAACCTCTAGGAGAGTCTCTTTAGATCATTCATCCATTGAGGCTTGTACCTAAAGGATTTATTCAGGAAAATTATGAATATGCCGTTTTCCTTGCTGCTAGGGAATCCCAGACCAGGAAGCCCCCAAGAATTCTATTGCATGCTTGGAAGCTTGACTCCAAGCTCGTTTCCGATATCATTGAGCGCCTGGGCCACCTTTGCAGACAGCTCGACTCCGGTCTTCCAGCTCCTGGCTTCGCTCTCGTGCTCCTTGAGCCCGGCGTAGTAGATGCGCTTCTGGCCTTCTGCCTTCCTGCCATTCTCAAGCTCATCCAGGAACCTTGACATGTCAGCCTTGAAGTCTTCTGGGTCGCGGAACAGGTCCAGCCTGATGGCTCCGAAGAAATGGCACACCCTTGCCGAGGTCTCCTTGCTGTCCATGACGCTCTTGCCAAAGACGCCGCCGCTTGTCAGGGCTGTCATTATGTCCACTAAGGCAGCAAGTCCGTAGCCCTTATGGCCGCCAAGGCTCTCGCCTTCTCCTCCAAGAGGCAATAATCCGCCTCCGCGGGCATAGAGCATATCTTCAAGCAGTCTTGCTGCATCGCTGGTGCCCTGGCCCTTGGTATTCACAGCCCAGCCTGGAGGAAGGCTTTTGCCTTCCCTTTCATAAACCTCTATCTTGCCTCTTGTCACTGTGGTTGTAGCCATGTCCAGGGTGAACATGCGTCCATCGCTTGCCGGAACAGAGAAGGCTATTGGGTTGGTGCCCAGCATGGCTTCGCTGCCGAAGGTGGGAACACAGAGAGCTGCGGTATTGGTCATGGCAATTCCGATCATGTCCTTGCGGGCTGCCATCTCAGAGTAGAATCCTGCAATGCCGAAGTGGTTGCTGTCCCGTATGGAGGCAAAGGCCGCCCCAACCTTGCTAGCCTTGTCTATGACAGTGTCCATGGTTCTTCTGCTGAGCCCCATTCCAAGGTCTCCCTGGGCATCTATGATTAGGCTCATCGGAGTCTCTCTCAGGGTCCTTGGAACTGCATCAATGAGCATAAGGCCTTTCTGTATGCCGTTCTTGTATCTCCAGAGCCTTGCTACGCCATGGCTCGGGATTCCGCGGGCATCAGCTGCCACAAGAATCCTTGCACAGTCCTCGCTGTCGCTTGGGCTTGTGCCTAATGCAAGAAAGACGCTTTTGATGAAATCTGTGAGCTCATTCCTATCTACCAAAACCTTATCCATGATATGCCTCCGTCTGTATCTTCACCAGGGCCTGGAATCTGCCATTGCCCTCTATTTCAATCTTATTATCAAGGCAGCTGGCGCTTTCCAGGCAGACGAAGCGATCCCATTGCTCCCTGATCTCCTGATTCGCCAGGCCTGCAGCCCTTCCCGGATTCCATAGTACAGTGCTGCGAAAGCCCGCTTGGCTTATGTCAATCTTCCTGCCACGGGCCTTGTCTATTATATAGGACTGGGAAGGAGTGTCCATATAGAAATCTGCAATCTCCCTATCCGCGGAGAAATGAAAGCCCTTTCTTCCAAACCCAGGCTTAAAGCCATCTGTCTTGTCATAGCATAGAAGGCCAGAAAAGTCCGACATATCAGCATCCAAGGGGCTTGCCAGGAAGTAGGAGTGAAGCCCAGCCTCAAGCTTCATAGGATCATGCGACCTGTTCTCTATTTCAAGGCTGATTTCAAGAGCTCTGCCTAGCTTCACTGTGCACCTGGCAAGAAAAGACCCATAGCCGTAGGGATTGTCATCGCCCTTCACCTCTGTAGCTAGAAAGATAATGGATTCATCCCTTCTCTCTATATCCCAGTTGCGGGTTCTGAGAAAGCCATGCAAAGGCCATGATGGGTCTTTGCGGCTTGGTCCAAACCAGGGGCAGCAAACTGGAATTCCTCCTCTGATGGGATCTCCAAGCCCTGTCTTGGTATAAGGGCTTAGCCACAGAACCTCATCGGAGCCTTGCGGAATATAGGAGAGAACATGAGCTCCATAATCGGTTAATTTCACTGTACCAAATGAATTGGACAGTTCAATCATCCTATGGTTCTTCCCAATTTTACTCAAGGTGTCTGAATTGCTGAAAAAAACCTTTGACTGAAACATAGTCCAATGATATCTTAGATATCAGATATATGCAAGAATCAATTTGCATAAATACAAGGAGGTTCGCAAATGCGAAAAAGCTTAATCATTATATTGCTGCTTGCAATAGTGGCTAGCGGCATGCTTTTTGCTCAGGCTTCTGCCGAGAGCACAGAGAAGAAGTACACACTTAACTTCAACCATGTCCTGACCGCTCAGGATCCCTACCACGAGTATTTTCTCAAGTGGGCTGAAAGGGTAAGCGAAAGAACCAATGGCAATCTGACAATCAATGTCTTCTCAAGCGGTCAGCTCGGAGTCGAGGAGGACATTCTCGAGCAGATCAGACAAGGAGCCAATGTTGGACAGAACACCGATGCTGCCAGGCTGGGCATGTATGTGCCTGGAATCGCTGTCATGAACGGCCCTTACTTTGTTGACAATCTTGAGGACATCATCCGCCTCAATGACCTGCCGACAGTACAGCAGTGGAAGAAGGAGCTGGAAGAGAAGGAAGGATTCAAGATCCTGTCATTCTTCTGGTGCCAGGGATTCAGAGAGACTATCACCAACAAGCCAATCCACACTCCATCTGATCTAAACGGACAGAGGATAAGGACTCCAGGTTCCCCAATCTGGCAGGAGTCAGTCAGAGCCATCGGAGCAGAGCCTGTTGCCATGAACTATGGCGATATGTTCACAGGCCTTCAGACCAAGGCTATCGACGGTCTTGAGCTGTCCTTCACAGCCACAGCCACCGGCAACTTTGCAGAGGTGTGCAAGTACGCCAATGAGACCAAGCACATACTGCTGATCAACTTCGCAGTCATCAGCAAGAGCTGGTTCGATTCCCTTCCAGCAGAATACCAGAAGATTCTCGAAGAGGAGTGCAACAACGCCGGCCTTGAGGTCTCCAAGAAGTACCTTGAGGAGATCGATCCTGCCAATAAGCAGAAGCTCATCGACAGTGGAATGATTCTGATTCCAGAGTCAGAGATAGACATGGATGCCTTCCGCAAGGCAGGCGAAGCGGCCTACAGCAAGCTTGGTCTTCTTGAAGTCCGCGACCAGATCTACAAGGAGCTTGGCAAGACCAAGTAAAGACACTATACGCTGATTGGTCCTGCTCCACTCCCAATGAGAGCAGGATCATCATCCTAAGGACTGAATATGAAAGCTATTTTCAAGAGAATTGAGACAGCAGAGGTCACCATATCCGCTGTCTTCATAGTCACCAGCTGCCTTCTGATCTTCGCTTCGGCTTTGACAAGGTCATTTGGCAAGCCAATCAACTGGTTTCAGGACATATCGCTTCTGCTATTTGCATGGAGCGTCTTTCTTGGCGCTGATGCTGCGCTGCGCAATGACAAGCTTGTGCGCGTGGAGCTGCTGACAAGCAAGCTCAGCCCCAAGGCATCCGCTGCCTTTCAGCTTGCATGCCACCTGGTCATTGCACTCTTCCTTGCTGCAATGATCTATTATGGTGCAATTTTGAGCAAGAAAACATCATCAAGAGTTTTTCCTGGCCTGTCGACCCTGTCTTATACCTGGGTAACGGCAAGCTTTCCTATAGGATCGGCGCTGATGCTTGCAACCACTGTTGTCAAGATCGTCGCTGACATCAAGGCCCTAGCCTCGAGAGGAGAAGAGAGATGCTGCTAGTCATAATCCTTTTCATGGTCTTCCTGGCTATGGGGATGCCTGTAGCCTTTGCTATCGGCATATCTGGAGCTGCTTTCTTCCTGCAGCATCCCGAGCTGCCCAAGACAATGCTGGTCCAGCTTTCTGTGTCCCAAACCCAGAGCTTCTCGCTTCTGGCCATTCCAATGTTCATATTCGCTGGCAACCTGATGAATGCTTCCGGCATAACAAGCAGGCTGATCAAGCTTTCCTCAGTCCTGACAGGCCATATGAGCGGAGGCCTTGCCCAGTCAAGCGTAGTGCTTTCCACTCTTATGGGAGGAGTAAGCGGATCCTGCATCGCAGATGCTTCCATGGAAGCCAGGATCCTGGGACCTGGAATGCTTGACCGAGGCTACTCCAAGGGCTACAGCACCAATGTCATAGCCTGGACGAGCCTGACAACTGCCACTATTCCCCCAGGAGTTGGCATCATACTCTATGGCACCACAGGCAATGTCTCAATTGGACGACTGTTTACAGCAGGCCTGCTGGTAGGGCTTCTGATGATGATCGCTCTCATGATCACCGTCTCCATAACAGCCAAGAGAAGAGGCTACAAGCCAGAGAGGGCCAAGAAGGCATCATTTAGGGAGATAATGAGCGTAATCAGGCAGTGCATCTGGGCTCTTTTGTTCCCTGTTCTTCTTCTGGTAGGCCTCAGGGCCGGCATCTTCACCCCAAGCGAGGTCGGTGCCTTTGCTTGCGTCTACTCTGTGCTTGTCGGTGTTCTTGCCTACAGGGAGCTCAGCCTTGAGAAGTTCATCGGCGCTGTGAAGGACTCTGTCATCGACATCGCTGCCATCATGTTCATCATCGCGCTGTCTGGCATCTTCGGCTATGGAATACCCTTTGAGAGGATACCTGATGTAGTGTCCAAGCTGATACTCGGGCTGACAATCAACCCCTATTTGGTGATGTTCATCATATTTGTCATACTTGTCATCCTTGGCATGTTCATGGACGGCTCGGTTGTGATACTTCTGTTCACGCCGATCTTCCTTCCTCTTGCCATGAAGGTAGGCTGGGATCCTGTTCATTTCGGCATCCTGTTCTGCTCGGTAATCACCATAGGCAACATGACACCGCCTGTTGGGCTTGCCATGTATGCAGCCTGCCAGATTCTGGAGACGCCAAGCAAGGACTACATCCGAGAAATGTGGCCATTTGTGATCACAGTGATGCTGCTGCTGAGCATTCTGGTGTTCTTCCCCAATATTGTGCTGTTCTTGCCCAACCTTCTGTTTGGCTAAAAGAGAGGATTCTATGAGATTGAAAGATAAGATAGCTGTAATAACCGGCTCGGGACGAGGCATCGGAAAGGCAATTGCCGATGTCTTTGCAGAAGAAGGTGCCTACGTAGTCCTTGTAGACCGCTCAGGAAGCGATGCGGCAGCCAATGAAATTCTGCAAAAAGGCTTGAAGGCTGAAGGCATGGACCTGGATATAACCGATCCAGCTGCTGTGAAGGCAGGAATCGATGGCCTTCTTCAAAGAAAGGGCAAGATCGACATTCTTGTAAACAACGCAGGAATCATCTCACGCGAGGCCTTTGTAGACCTGAGCTACGAGACCTGGAACAAGATTCTTGACGTGAATGTAAACGGCAACTTCAATATGTGCAAGGCCATCATTCCATCCATGATTGATCGACATTATGGCAAGATAGTCAACATCTCCTCAATAGCAGGCAAGATGGGTGACATAACAGCATCCGCAGCATATGGAACAAGCAAGGGAGCAGTGAACGCCTTCACCAAGTCCCTTGCCCGTCAGCTTGCCCAGCATTCCATAAACGTCAACGCTGTGGCTCCTCATGCCATAGAGACTGACATGAGCGCACAATGGCCCAAGGAGAAGAGAGAGAATGTTCTCTCAGGCATTCCTCTTCATCGCATGGGCTCAAGCAAGGAGGTCGCATACGCCTCCTTGTTCCTGGCCAGCGACGAGGCAGCCTTCATAACAGGAGAGATCTTGAATCTAAACGGCGGGGCCTTGATGGATTGACGGTCAAAGCCCATGCGTTGCCTTTTGACATTTACAGGCTATGATGCTAAATTTAATCTATTGAAACGGGGACACTATTATGCAATCAATTCCAGGCCAGATCATAAACACCACAAGCTTTGCCCAGCAGATTTATGATTATCTGCGCGATGCAATACTTGCAGGCAGATACAAGTGTGGAGATGTGATAAATGCCAAGAGCGTGTCTCTGGAGCTTGGAGTGAGCATGATGCCTGTGCGTGAGGCCTTAAAGCGCCTTGAGCAGACAGGCCTTCTTGAGATAAAGCCAAGAAGCATGTGCCTTGTCAAGACACCTTCCAGGAAGACCATCCAGTCAGCTCTCGAGATGAGGGAGCTGCTGGAGGTCCATTGCGTAAAGGCAATCTTCAGGACAATCGAGCCTGAAGCTCTTGAGCCCTTGAGAAAGCTTGTGGATTCCATGAAGCAGGCCCTCGAAGCCAGCCCTATGGATTACCAGAAGTTCATCAACAGCGACTGGCAGTTCCACTGCACCCTGTGCTCCCTTGCCGGCAATGAGTTCATAGACAACTTCTACCCAGAGCTGTATATCAAGGTCAATATGACAACATTGTACGATATCGGCCGCAAGGACCTGAACTTCGAGGCCTTTGACAAGGATCACAGGGACTTGTTAAGTGCTCTTGAAAGACACAGCGAACAAGCCGTAGAGATCATCAAGGCTCACATGAAGGCAAGCCAGGCCAATATCCTTGCAGGAAGGCTCTTCAAGGAGTGATTGTCAGCTTGATGACATAAAGAAGCCTGGGTTCAAAAGACCCAGGCTTCTTTGTTTCAAAACTCTTTTATATTAAAGCCTAACAAGAAGATCTGGCCTTATGAAGGTCTCGTCCTCGACCTTTATCTCCACCTTGGGATAGAGAATCGGCCTGGTGACTGGAATCACTCCCTGATCTGTGCAAATGACAGTGTCCTCGCTCTTTGTGCCTGTGATGGATGGGTTCCAGCAGAAGGCCTGGTGAGCAGCAATCACTCCCGGTGTGTTGAAGTCAACTCGGCAGTCACGTCCGGCGTACCCGATAGGACCGCCCTGGTGATGCTTGTCAAATTCAGCTTCCCAGCCTTCCTTCTTGTAAAGCGCTCGACCAATCTCCAGAGGCTCTGTGAAAGGCCTTCCAGGCCTAGAGCTGTGCATCATGGCACAG
>JAQVSP010000010.1 GCA_028700425.1 Sphaerochaetaceae bacterium
AGGCGATCTCTTAAATTCATGGACCTTATGCCCCGTTCACTTTCAATTACGGAGCTTCTCAATGAATGGAAGATCAGGTGCAGCATTCCATTCTCTGCCAGAAGGCTGAGGATGTGATAGTTGTCAAAAAGATAGTCATAGAATCGGCTGCATCTCTGCTCGCTGCTGCCTTCGCTGGAAAACTCACAGCGTGGAATTGCATCCAAGAGAGCCGCCTCCTTGGTCTGAAACAGGCTGTAGAATGTCTGCCTGGATATATGGGCCTTCTTGCAAAGCTCGCTGATTGTAATCTCCTGGTAATCCTTCTCATCCATCAGGGCAATCAAGGCCTTCTGTATCGCCTGCTTGGACACGAGAGCTATCTTGTTTGTTCCTTTGTACATAGTCAATATATTACAAGGCGTTTTTGCAGCTGTCAAATTGCAATAAGAGTGTGCGCTGAAATGCTATGTCAAGAAATAAAGCGGCAGCTGCGACAGGCTGGAGAACCAGGCTTGCAGAAGGATGCCTGTGCATACGGACAGGTTCAGCGAGCCCTTGCTTCCAGCAGTAGGGATTCCAACCTTGCCTTTGCATGATTCCAGCAGCATTGGGGTTATTCCAAGCTCCTCGCTTCCTATGACTGCAATGCCGCTTGAGGGAAAGCTGAAGGCGCCTATTGGCGTGCCGCCGACTTCAAGGGCAAAGGAGCTGCCCTGCCTGAGCAGCGATGCAGCCTCTTCCTCGCTGACGAACTGATAGTCAACGGTCTCTGTTGTGCCCATGCTGGTTCTCTGCGCTCTTGGGTGGCTTGGGTCAGCTGTTCCCTCCACCAGGTATATCCTCTTGACACCAAAGGAGTCTGCAGAACGGAATATTGAGCCTACATTGAAGGGAGAACGCACCTTGCATAGCACCAGGCTGAGATCCAGGACCCTGCGCTGAGAGCCAAGAAGATGCCCATCAGGGCTTCTGAAGTCCCAGTCTGAAGGCGATGAGCCTAGGTGCTCCAGGATCAGGCTTGAGATATCGGAGTACAGGAACCGCTTGTCCTGGGTCTTGGGAAGGTCTATGAACTGGGAGGCCATCTGGATGCACTGCTCCAGGTACTCCTGGTCATAGGCAAGAGCGTCCAGGGAGGCTTCGTGGAAGATGTTGGCGAGCTTCCTGGCTCTTGTGCCATCCTCCAGGCCCTGCAGCTTCCTAATCCTGATCATCCTCAGTCTCCTCCTCCTGGCACTCCTTGCACTTGTCGGACATATGAACCAGGACAGCAAACTCGCCCTTCGGGGGCTTGGGCAGCCCTGCTAGAACCTCTTTTGCCGTCCCCACCAGGAATTGCTCAAAGGTCTTTGTCATCTCGCGTCCCAGGGTCAGCTGCCTGTCGGCAGCCAGCTCGTCAAGAAGGCCTAGGGCCTTTTCTATGCGATAGGGCGACTCGTAGAAAATGAAGGGCTCATCTCTTTGAAGGAGGGCTTCCATTCTCTTTCTCTTTCTTCCAGGCTTTGGCGACAGAAAGCCCTCGAATGTAAAGGAGCCAAGAACGCAGCCTCCTGCGCTGATCAGGGTTGCCATGGCGCTTGGACCGGGGATGGGAGTGACCCTGAAGCCAGCAGCCCTTACGGCCTTGACCAGGCGGCATCCAGGATCGCTTACGCCTGGAGTGCCTGCATCGCTGACATAGGCCACGCTGTGGCCTTCTTCAAGAAGATTGATTATTCCCTGGGCTGAGGCATTCTCGTTGTGTGCATGGCAGGCTATCAGGCGAGCCTTTATGTCGTATCGGCTTAGAAGGCCCTGGGTATGCCTGGTATCTTCGCATGCGATGATCTCAACGCTCTTGAGGGTCTCTACGGCCCTGTAGGTTATGTCGGCCATGTTGCCGATGGGTGTTGCTACAATGAAAAGTTCAGCCATGACTGAAGTCTACTACTTTTCCTGTCCTTTTCCTAGGCAAAGGAAATGGTAAAAAATACCATCACGGTTCATTTCTTCGCCAATAAAGCCCCATATAAGGTATATATAGGCAAAAAACAGACTTGGCACGGTAAATGCATCAAGTTTAGCGTGAATGAAAAACGCAAATGCGAAGGAGATAGCAAAATGAACTTTTTCAAGAGACTTAGAGACATCATTAATTCGAACCTGAATCATACCCTGGACAAGATTGAAGATCCCGAGAAGATGATCAAGTACACCATCGATCAGATGGAAGAGACCCTGGTCAAGGCTAAGAGCAGCATCGCAGCCAACATGGCCAAGAAGATCACAGCTGATCGCCAGGTCAAGGAGCTTGGGGAGAGGATCGCTCAGTGGGATGCAAGGGCAAAGCTTGCTGTAGGCAAGGGCCTTGATGACCTTGCCCGCGAAGCTCTGGTTGAGAAGAAGAAGCTTCAGGCTTCCTATGACAACCTTTCCAGCGAGGCCATGCAGTATGAAGCCATTGTCAACTCCCAGAAGGAGCAGCTGGACAAGCTTACAATCAAGCTTGCTGAGATGAAGGCAAAGCAGAAGACACTGGTTGCAAGGGCCACCCAGGCCAAGGAGAAGATCGAGATAGCAAAGTCCATCAACTCCTCAGACACCACTGACATGTTCCGCCGCTTCGATGAGCTTGAGTCCAAGATTGAGCATCTTGAGGCCTCAGCCCAGATGGAGAGCTCAAGCAGCCCAGTTGTCACCACCGAGGGCAAGTTCGCTGACATGGAGAAGGATGAGGAGATCGAGGCAGAGCTTGCTGCCTTGAAAGCCAAGAAGGAGAGCAACTAGGATGTCGCACAATAACAGGCTTCGCAGATCTAGTGAAGGGAAGCTCCTCGGAGTCTGCCAGGGCCTGGCAGACTGGATAGGGATCAATCCCACAGTGGTGAGAATTGCGGTTGTTGTGATTGCGTTCGCCACCAGCTTCTTTCCAGTGCTGTGTGCATACCTGGCAGCGGCAATATTGATGCCTCAGCCAGCAAGATACTAATAGAATTCAAGGCCTATGATAAAGCAGGAGACACTGAAAATGTCTCCTGCTTTTTTATTTGCCATGCTTGCGATAAAGCCCTCTGAACTGGTCATAGGTCAATCCCATAAGCTGGGCTGCCTGCTTCTGGTTGCCCTGGGCTTGCTCAAGGGCTCGGCTGAGGAAGGTCCTTTCTGCTTCATTCTTGAGCTCGTCAAGCCTGTCCAGAGGATAGGTCTCAAGTATGCTTCTGCCTTGGCTTGGCTCAGGAGAGGCCTGGATGGGCTCTTCTGGCTGAACTGGTTCAGCAATCTTTTCCTCCTTGCAAGAGCTCATATGCATGTAGGGATTGTCAAATGGATCAGTCTCGATATCGGTAATCAGGGGCCCGGCTGTCCGATAGACAGCTCTTTCCACTGTGTTCTTCAGCTCCCTGACATTGCCAGGCCAGCTGTAGCTCAGCATCTTGCGCTTCACCGGCTCGCTGAACTCAACAAGGCCTTCGATTCCACATTCCAGGGCCATCTTGGAAGCAAAGAAGTTGGCAAGCAGCAGAATGTCATCGCCGCGATAGCGAAGAGGCGGGACAAAGAGGACCTCGAAGCTGAGCCTGTCAAGCAGGTCTTCCTTGAACCTGCCTTCCTTGCATAGCTGGGGAAGATCGGCGTTGGTGGCTCCTATGAGCCTTACATTGACCTCCTGGGTGGTTGAGGAGCCAACCTTCTCAAAGGTCCCATACTCGACTACCCGGAGTATCTTCTCCTGCACTTCCATTGGGATCAAGCCGATCTCATCCAGAAAAAGAGTGCCGCCGTCGGCTTCCTCAAAGCGCCCCTTTCGAGTTTTCTGCGCACCTGTGAAGGCTCCTTGGGCATAGCCGAAGAGCTCTGATTCTATGAGGGATGGGGGAAGGGCGGCGCAATTGACCGTTATCAAGGGCCCGCCCCATCTCTTGCTCAGATAGTGCAGGCGGGAGGCTGCCAGCTCCTTTCCGCTTCCTCTCTCTCCTACAACAAGAACGCTTCTGTTGACCTGTGCGGCGGCAGAGATCTTTCTCTGGAAGTCCAGGTAGACTTCGGATTCGCCTATGTTGCTGTCAATTGGGTTGCTCATAGGTAAAATTTACCACCTATTGAGTGATTTTACCATAGATATATGCGCTAAACCGAAGAAAAAAGCTTGGCACAGAACTTGCAGCACTCTTTACGAAGAGATAAGGAGAGTGCGAGAATGTTCTCGAGGTTGACAGTAAAGACAGATAAAGACCAGCAAAGGGACCTTGAGGTGCAGAAGAGCAAGCTTCTCATTTCAGAGATCCTGGCGAGCAGGATATAAGGAGATTCAACATGGGAGTTTTTTCAAGATTCATGGATATAGTCAATGCCAACATAAATACATTGCTGGACAAGGCTGAAGATCCAGAGAAGATGATAAAGCTGATGATTCAGGAGATGGAGGACACTCTTATTGAGATGAAGTCCTCTTGCGCTTCCAAGATGGCCAGCAGGGTCAAGGTAAGCGAGGCTTATAAGAGTGCAGAAGCCCTGGTGAATCGTTGGCAGAGAAGAGCAGAGCTGGCTATCAGCAAGGACAGGGATGACCTGGCCCGCGAAGCTCTGCTGGAGAAGAAAAAAGCATCTGCCGACCTTGATAAGCTCAAGGAAGAGCTGGACAAGTACGACAGTCAGATTTCCGAGGCCAGAAAGGATATAGAGATGCTTGAGACCAAGCTGAACGCAGTCAAGCTCAAGTACCAGTCTCTCCTGGAGAAGGCTGCCCGAGCCCGGGAAAGCCAGAGAGCAGCATCCTTCACTTCTTCTTTTTCAGCAAGTGATCGCTTTGCTGACATGGAGGAGAAGCTTGACAAGATGAGAGCGGAGTTTGATGCTCAAGGCGAGCCATCCACAGACAGAAGATTCCAGGATCTTGAACAGATGGATGAGATTGAGAAAGAGCTTAATGATCTCAAGAGAAGGACTGGAGGTGTGCGATGACTGAAGGAAACATGACGCTGATTATAATCTTCGGCTTTATTCTGGCCGTCATATGGCTTGGAAACAGGGGAGACCAGGAAAAAAGGAAGAGGAAGGAAAAGGAAAAAAAGCAGGCTGAGCCGGAGACAAAGGCAAAAGCCGAAGGGCAGATGGACAGGGAAGAGCTTCTCAAGGCCATCGATGACCTTAATAAGAGAATAGAGAATCTACAGACCATTAAGGAAGAAAGGAAGAGCAAGAATGGCAACTAATAAGTTTTACAGAGCTAAGGATGGTGAGGTGTTTGGCGTTTGCAAGGGTCTCGCGGATTGGAAGGACCTCCCAGTCGGAACCGTCAGGCTCATAGCAGGCATACTGATTGTATGTTCCGGCGTATTCCCGGGCTTGGCTGTCTATCTGATACTTGCCTTGGTTCTTCCTGTACAGGGTAAGGACAGCAAGGTCTACACCAGCTATGAGACAGTGGACAGCAAGAGCCCTGATGACGAGGATGCCAAGCTGAAGGCAGAGTATGAGAGACTCAAGAAGAAGGTTGAGGACATGGAGAACGATGTCTTTGACAAGGAACGCGAGTGGGATCAGAAGTTTCAGCAGGAAGAGAAGAAATGAGTCGCATCAAGTACTCAAGGACCCTGGTCCTGATTCTTCTGGCAGTGGTTCTATTGGTATGGTTTCTTTGGGTTAATCCTTTTGGATGGAGTGATGGAAAATTGAGTGGAGAGCAGCTTGCAGCCTGTGGAAGGCCGGACACCCTGGTGATAGACACCTATTATAATTCAATCGATATAGAGCAGGTCTCCTCTCTTAGCCAGGTGGAAGCTGAGCTCGTTGGCGATGTTGGCCAGTCTGCGGACAAGCTGACTGTCTCCAGCACTGCAAATGCGGTGACAGTCAAGGTTCCAAAGACAGGAATCTTTGAGAATGGGTCGATCTGGGGGCTCAACAGGCGAAAGCTTGTCATAAGGATCCCTTCGGACCTGACGCTGGAGAGCCTGAAGGTCATCTCTAGAAGCGGATCGATAGACCTTTATGCTATCAAGGCTTCGGAGATAACAGCAGAATCAACCTCCGGCTCTGTAAGCTATGAGGCTCTGGAGGCAAAGTTCATCAGGCTGTCCTCTGTTTCAGGATCCATCAGTGGAGGCTCTGCAAAAGCTTCCGATGACCTGAAGCTGACCTCTACCAGTGGATCGGTCAAGGGTGATGACATTCTTGCCTCAAGCTTTGCAGCAACCAGCGCAAGCGGGTCTGTGGCTTTCGGCTCCATTGAGGCAGAGACTGTTGAGCTGTGCTCCGTGTCTGGATCGGTGAAGTGCGAATCTCTTCTTGCCAAGAGCCTTGATGCTCGCTCAACAAGCGGATCAGTGATCATCGAGAAGCTGGATTTCGCCAGCAAGGCGAACCTAGGCTCCACCAGTGGATCTGTTAAGATCGGCCTTGTGAGCGGCGAGGACATGAAGCTGACTGGAACATCGCTGTCCGGCAGCGTGAACGTCAACGGTGAACGCTATTCTAAATCATTTGAAAAGCTTTATGGCAATGGCACAAGGACACTTGAGACCCATAGCACATCAAGCAGCGTGACTATCAACTGGTAGTCTTGCAAAGGCCTTGGCCGGTTTGCTTATAGATTATTCTCTTCTGGGAATTTTCGCAGCCGTTCCAGGGCCTTTCTCTATTCTCTGCCTTGTATTGGTCGGTCATCCAGTCAAGCTGGTCCATGAGGCGCTGGAAATTCCTTTTCTCCAGGTCTCTCATCTGCTCAAGGAAAAGCTTCTGAAGCCTTGCATCCATGGCATCGGAGCTGAGCTTCAGGATCACTCTGAGGTGCTCCAGGCAAAGGCCCTTTGAGGCTTCCAGGGCTTTTCGGAAATCCTCATCCCTTGCCCAAAGATAGGCGGTTGTGAAGGCATATCGGTTAAGCCTCTCCTCCATCCTCTGGCAGATCAGGCAGCCTTCATTTCTTTTTTTCACTGAGCCATCGAAAAAAGCAAGGGCTTTTCTGGGGTTGTGGGACTTCAGAAGGCTGTCAAAGGCCTTGTCCATTGAGTCTATTGTCTGCTGGAAATGGCTTTTTTCCATTACAGCCAGGGCATGAGGCTTCTCTTCCTTGATAAGCATATCATAGTGATGGGCGCAGAATCCAGTCTCGTTGACAGCTGCCCGGGTGGAGGGATTCATGACGCTGGAACCAAGGTAGAACCTAAGGCTGTCAGCTTGGGCCTCCTGCATCAAGGAGCATATGAAGCACTCACTGTCGCTCTTGAGGGCATCCCAGATAGGTATAGTCTCGAGCTCGTATCTCATTTGCTTTTCTTGCTGATTCTAAGGGCTTTCAAGCCTTGGCTCTCAAGGACCTTTGACAGGTCCTTTGCATCCTGGGTCTTCAGCGGGAACAGTGCCTTTGTCTCCTTGCTGTAGTGAAGGTATTCCATCCTGATGGCTTGAGGGTAATAGATCAGGATATAGGACTTGTCCGGTATGAAGCTGAGCCCCAGCACAAGGCGGGACTTTCCGGCCCGCCTTGCTGCAAGCAGCATCTCCTGCTCCTTTTCTGACATGTATGTCTTTCTTACGAAGATGGACATAAGGGCATCTCCGCAGCGGTCATGAAGCGCCAGGTCTGGCACTGGGCTAAGGATGGAAGGCTTCATGTCGCAGAAAAAGCCAGGAGCCTGGCGCTCCAGACGGATTGCCAGGCGGTTGATTATGGTATAAAGATTGGCATTCCATGTATATATGACGCTTTCTTCCCTCTGGAGGCTGGACAGTGTTGTCTCAACTAGGTCAAAGAGCTGGAAATCCGTCATATTGGTCTGCATGCTAGTCCTTCTTCTTGATGATCAGGTGAAGCTCATCGAGCTGCTTCTGGTCCACTTCTGATGGAGCCTCATCCATTGGGGACAGGGCTGCGGTGTTCTTCGGGAACGCAATGACTTCCTTGATGGAGGTCATTTCGCTGATGATCATTATCAGCCTGTCGATTCCCGGTGCGATTCCGCCGTGAGGTGGAGGTCCGAACCTGAACGCGTTGAGCAGGAAGCCGAAGCGGAACTGGGCTTCCTCATCAGTGAAGTTGCAGATCCTGAAGATCCTCTTCTGAAGCTCTACATCGTGGATTCTGATGGAGCCGGATGCCACTTCGTAGCCATTGAGCACCAGGTCGTAAAGGTCTCCCAGGACCTCTCCTGGATTGGACTCAAGGGTAGGTATGAAGCGTGCCTGCGGCATGGAGAACATATGATGCTCAGCTTCCCAATGGCCTTCTTCCTCATTGTAGCAGAACAGTGGGAAGTCGATGATCCAGCAGAACTCGAAGCTCTTGCGGATGATCTCAAGATCGCGGCCGAGCTTGCTTCTGACTGCTCCTATGGAGGTGCAGCATCTCTTCCAGTTCTCATGGGCGACAAGGAAGATCACGTCTCCTCCCTGAGCCTTGAGGCTGTCGATGACTTCCTTCTCCATTCCAGCAAAGTACTTTGATACGCCGCCGGAGAGAGTTCCTTCAGAAGTGACCTTCATCCAGCCAAGACCCTTGGCTCCATAGACCTTTGCGGCATCCTGAAGCTCATCAATGTACTTGCGGGTGAACTCGCACTTCTCGTTTGGCCTTGCACAGAGGGCCTTTACAAAGCCATTGGCAGCGACGGTGTCCTTGAAAGCTGAGAAGCTGGATTTGGCTGCAAGCTCATTGAAGTCCATTATCGGCAGGTCAAAGCGAAGATCCGGCTTGTCGCAGCCATAGGTGTTCATGGCATCCTTGTATGCAATGCGCCTGAAGTGAGCAGGAAGCTGGTAGTCAAGAATCTGCTTGAAGACGTAGTTGAAGAGCTCCTCCATCAGCGAGAGAATGTCATCGCGCTTTACGAAGCTCATCTCAAGGTCAAGCTGTGTGAACTCAAGCTGGCGGTCTCCACGAGCATCCTCATCGCGGTAGCAGCGAGCGATCTGGAAGTACTTGTCAAAGCCTCCAACCATAAGAAGCTGCTTCATAAGCTGAGGGCTCTGTGGAAGAGCGTAGAACTTGCCCGGGTAAATCCTGCTTGGGACAAGGAAGTCCCTGGCGCCCTCTGGGGTGCTGCGGATCAAGGTAGGAGTCTCAATCTCGTAGAAATCCCTTGCACTAAGGAAGTCCCTGACTGCCTTGACAAAATAATGGCGAAGAGCGATTCTCTTCTGCATTCCAAAGCACCTGAGGTCCAGGTAGCGATATTTCAGCCTTACGTCTTCACGAGCGGGATTCTCCTCATCAATCATGAAGGGCAAGGTTTCGCACAAGGAAAGAATCTCTATCTCAGAAGCGACAACCTCGATCTCGCCTGTGGCAAGGTCCTTGTTGATCATCTCGTCAGGCCTCTTTCTCACTGTGCCAGTGACGCCTATGCAGTACTCAAGCTTGAGCTGGCTTGCTGTGCTTTGAAGATCAGGGTCAGAATCACCATTCACAACTACCTGCGTGATTCCATATCGGTCACGGAGGTTGATGAAATGAAGCCCGCCATGATTGCGGTCCCTGTGCACCCAGCCGTTCAGAACGACTGTACGCCCTGCATCAGCGGCTCTAAGTTGGCCGCAGGTGACTGTTCTCTGCTTAAAATCCATAATTTAAGATTCCTCTATGTAAGTAATTTATCATCTTGGCCCTCTATTTGCAATTGGCTGGCTTGCATGGACAAGTCAAAACAGCATCAGTCCTCACAATTGTAGAGCAGGGCTGTCATCGCCATGCAGGATCCCCTTTCATCTGCTCGGATAATCAGGCAATGTCCTGGATAAAAAGAGTGCTGCGAACACCAATTCGCAGCACTCTCCTATATTGTCCTTGCTATTGCTATCTTGCCAGCAGGGCAGCCTTGCGAGCAATATTGTCTGCAGTGAAGCCAAAGACTCCCTGAAGATATGGAAGCTTTCCAACCTCTCCGAATTGCTCTCCGACATTCAGGAAATCCATCTTGACTGGGTTCGTCTTGGCATAGAAGGCAGCGATGGCTTCGCCGACTCCGCCGGCGTAGCGGCCATTCTCGCAAACGAGAACCTTGGAGCATCTCTTGGCGATGGTGCTCAGAAGCTCCTCGTCAAGCGGCTTTATGGTATGAAGGTCAATGAGGGTGGCATCAATGCCCTGGGCCTTGAGAAGCTCAAGAGCCTTTGCCGATTCGTTGACCAGGACCTCGCCTGTTGCGACTATGGCCACGTCCTTTCCGCTTGCAAGCTCAATGCCCTTGCCTAGCGTGAACTTGGTTCCCACTGGATAGCGATGGGTGATTCCCTTTCTTGGAATCCTTGTATAGCTGGTCTTTCCGCTGGCATAAGCCTGAAGGGTCAGCTCATAGCAGGACTGCCCATCGGAAGGCTCAATGACAATCACTCCAGGAACCTGTCTCATAAGAGCAATATCCTCAAAGGGCATATGGGTGCCGCCATTGAGCTGGGCTGTGACTCCAGGATCTGTTCCGATGAGGTGAACAACCTGCTTTGCATAGCCCACAGACAGGAAGAACTGGTCAAAGGTTCTTCTGGATGCAAAGCATCCAAAGGTGTGAGCAAAGGGTGTGAAGCCCATAGAGGAGAGGCCTGCTGAGATGCCGACCATGTTGGCTTCTGCGATTCCGCAGTTGAAGAAGCGCTCTGGATAAAGCTCCTCGAACTTCAAGCTGGCCAGGCAGCTTGTGAGATCTGCATCAAGAAGCACAACATCCTTGTGCTCGGCTGCCAGGTCCACTATGGCAGTGACCATGGCCTCTCTCATGTCCTTTATTGTAGAAGTGTCTCTCATTTGGCTGCCTCCTCCTTGAGCTTTGCAATGGCCTGATTGGCTACATCGATTCCGAAAGCCATGCTATGGTTCGACTTGACGCCTTCTCCAGGAGCAAAGCCCTTGGACTTTATGGTGTGAAGGATGATCATATGCGGCTTGCCCTTGACGCTCTTTGCGTGCTCTATGGCGGCTGCTATCTCATCAAAGTCGTGTCCATTGATGCTCTGAACATCCCAGTTGAAGCCTTTGTATCGAAGGTCCAGGTTGTCCATGCACATGATGTCCTTGGTATATCCATCAAGCTGCTGGCCATTGAGATCGGTGAAGGCTATGAGGTTGTCAAGCTTGAACTGAGCTGCTGCCTCGGCTGCCTCCCAGACCTGGCCTTCCTGGCTTTCGCCATCGCCGATCATCAGGTAGGTGTAGGCCTTCTGTCCCTTCAGCCTCTGTCCAAGAGCGATTCCCACAGCTGCGCTGGTTCCCTGTCCAAGGGATCCAGTGGTGAAATCGATTCCTGGGGTCTTGTTCATGTCGCAGTGGCTTGGAAGATTGGTTCCGCCCTGGTTGAGGGTGTTGAGCCAGTCCATTGGGAAGTAGCCCTTATCGGCCAGAGTGGCATAGACTGCCGGGCCCGCATGGCCCTTGGAGCAGACGAAGCGATCCCGGTCTTCCTTGTGGGGATTGGCTGGATCTATATTCATCGCCTTGTAGTAAAGGTAGGTGAGAGCCTCGATGATGGACATGCTGCCTCCGATATGGCCGGAGCCTAGATGTGCAATCTCGAGGATTGTTAATTCGCGTAGCCTGAGAGCTTTCTCTTCCAGGCTTTTCTTCAGCGAGGCATCAAGCATTTTGTTCCTCCAAATTCATTTTAAATATAATATATAAAGGCAATCGAAAGGACTACCCTTAGTGTCAATAATCAGCTCTTTTTCCAGGTGCCGTCAATCTCGTCCTTTCTCTGCTGGGTAAGGGGCTGGACCGCTATTCCGCAAGCTCTCAGCATAGCAGCATTCACAGTAAGCTTGGCAGCGTTCTCCAGAAGCTCCAGGCGGTCGAAGGCCTTGAGCATGCTCGGTCCGACGGCTATGGCGCCATGATTCTCAAGAAGACCTGCATTGGCCCCAATCAAGCCCTCTGAGACTGCCTCGGCAAGCGCCTTGGTCCCCATAAGTGCATATGGTATCCTCACGACCTTGTCGAGAATGGCGTAATGCTCTGCTAGGAAGCTGGCATCCACATCTAGGTCTGAGGCTGATAGAAGGGAGGCCGTGCAGGGATGCGCATGTACAACGGCATTCACATCAGGCCTCTTTATCATGATCAGCCTGTGCATCTCGCTTTCTATGCTGAGCTTCATGGAGGGAGTGAGATTCTCCCCTTGGATCGAGAGCAGGGCAATCTGGTCCCATTCGATGTTTCCCTTGTCAGTCTGGGAAGGGGTTATTGCGATTAGGTCCTCGTTGATGCGAAGGCTTATGTTGCCGCCGCTTGTGCTGGTAAGGCCCATTCTATAGAGCCGATTCATGAACTGGGCTACAATCTGGGCATATGGCTTGCACTTAAGCTGTAGGTTTGAGATTTCACACATGATGCTATTGTATTGAAAAGCAGGAGTTTGGAAAAGCCTGACTTGTTGAGCAGTGGTTCCTTTTTGATTATAATGCACAGGTCGGCAGAGGAGGCCGGTGCACATGAGAATGAGCGAGCTTTTTTCCAAGACCTTGAGGGAGGCTCCCACCGGGGCTGATTGCAAGGGTTATGAATATCTTTTGAGGGCGGGCTATATCCAGCAGCTGGCTGCTGGCTTGTTTGACCTTCTGCCTCTAGGCTTCAAGTCGATTCATAAGATCGAGGCCATTGTAAGGGACGAGATGGAGAGAATCGGAGCACAGGAGGTCCTGATGCCTCTGGTCAACCCGGCTGACATCTGGAAGGAAACCGGCAGATTCTACAGCATCGACAAGGAAATGAGCCGCTTTGTGGATAGAAACGAAAGGGACATGGTCCTTGCTATGACTCATGAGGAAGCTGCCACAGACATGGGCAGGGCCCAGATTGAGTCCTATAAGAGGCTTCCTAGGCTGATCTTCCAGATCCAGACCAAGTGGAGAGACGATCCTAGGCCAAGAGCAGGACTGATCAGGGTGCGCGAGTTCACCATGAAGGACAGCTATAGCTTCGACAAGGACCAGGAAGGACTGGAGAAGGTCTACAAGAACCATTATGACGCTTATTTCAGGATCTTTGGCAGATGCGGGCTTCCAGTCATCGCTGTTGGATCGGATAGCGGAATGATGGGTGGAAAGGTAGCTCATGAGTATATGTACCTATCTCCAATCGGAGAGGACACCATAATCAATTGTCCAGCCTGCGGCTATACCGCAAACCGCCAGGTAGCAACCTTCTCCAAGACCTATTATCCAGCCGAGCCGAAGGCCAAGGAGCTTGTAGCTACACCAGAAGCCAAGACAATCGAGGAGCTTTGCGCCTTCCTGAACATCAAGCCTGAGCAGACAGCAAAGGCTCTTTTCATGGTCGGGACCTTCATCAATGACCAGAATGGAGAGGAAGAGGACAAGCTAATTGTAGGCCTGGTGCGCGGAGACATGGATGTTGAGGAGAGCAAGCTTCAGAATGCAGCTAGGGCAAACAGCCTCAGGCCTGCCCATGTAGAGGAGATCCAGGCTGCCGGCATGGAGCCGGGATTTGGCTCCCCAATCGGCTGCAAGAAGGGCACAATCGTCATAGTCGATGACTCTGCAGCCAAGTCCAGCAACCTGGTTGCTGGATCAAACAAGGCTGGCTTCCACTATCTGAACACGAACTACGGCGTAGATTACGACGGACAGGTTGCAGACATAGCAAGCGCAGCAGATGGTTATCTCTGCCCTGTATGCCATAAGCCGCTCAGAGCCTCCAAGGGCGTTGAGGTCGGCAATATCTTCCAGCTTGGCACCCGCTACTCAGAGGCAATGAACTGCTACTTCCAGGATGAGACTGGAGTGCGCAAGCCTGTGATAATGGGCTCCTATGGAATTGGAATCGGAAGGCTTCTTGCCTGCCTTGCAGAGCAGTACAACGATGAGGGCGGCCTTAAGCTGCCTGTTTCAGTTGCTCCTTACCAGGTCCATCTTGTAAGCCTTGTAAAGGATGCTGCAACCTCAGAGAGGATCTACGAAGAGCTTCAGGCTGCCGGCATAGAGGTTCTATACGACGATCGCGCTGAGTCTGCGGGAGTCAAGTTTGCAGATGCCGATATAATCGGCATTCCAATAAGGCTCACCCTGGGCAATCGCTGCCTGAAGGAAGGCAAGATAGAGTGCCGCTTGAGGACAAGCGGACAGACCAGCAACCTTGAGCTGGAGGGACTTGTCTCAGAGATCAGGGCACTCATTGAATCCTTGATGCCAAGAGCATGATCATTTAAATGAAGAAATAGTAGAGAAGGCAGCCTAGGCTGCCTTCTTCCTTGTCAATCCAGCTTGTACTTGGACCGCAGCTCGGTGAACTGCCTCTTGATTGTATTGAAGATGAGGTCAAGCTTCTCCGGCTGATGGATGAAGGCGCTCTTCATGGCGTTTACGCTGATCTTCTCAAGGTCCTTGAAGCTCAGGTCATAGGCCCGGGAAGCCTTGATCATCTCCTGAGTAAGATTGGTATTGCTTATGGTCCGGTTGTCGGAGCAGAGGAAGACGCGGAAATTGTTTCTCAGAAGCATTATGAAGGGATGGCTCTCGTAGCTCTTGACAGCTCCTGTGTCGATGTTGCTCTGTATGCACATCTCCAGGGGGATTCGCTTGTCCTGTATGAAGTGGGAGAGGTCTCCCATCTTGGTGATCTGGTCTCCCTCTATGGTCATGTCATCCACTATGTGGGTTCCATGTCCTATCCTATGAGCCCCGCATATCTGAAGAGCCTGCCATATCGACTCCAGCCCAAAGCCTTCGCCTGCGTGAATGGTGATGTTGAAGTTGCGGCTTCTGATGTACTGGAAGGCCTGGATGTGGCGCTTTGGCGGATGACCGGACTCGTCTCCAGCTATATCGAAGCCAACGACGCCTCTGGTGCGGAACGCAACAGCCAGCTCCGCCATCTCCAAGGAGAGCTGTGGGCTCTGGTTGCGCATTGCACAGAGTATCAGGCCATAATGAACGCCTGTCTTCTTCCTTCCTCTCTCCAGTCCATTGAGCACAGAGGTGACTATCTCCTCGAGATTCAGGCCTTTTTGTGTATGAAGAACTGGGGCAAAGCGCACTTCAGCATAGACCACATTCTCTCTTGCGTAGTCCTCCATGGCCTCAAAGGCGGTCCTCTCAAGGGCCTCCTTGGTCTGCATGACGCCGACTGCTAATGAGAACAGCTCAAGGTAGTGGGCAAGGTTGCCAGCATAGCCTGCGGTGAACCATTTCTTCAGCTCAGCCTCGTCGTATGTTGGCAGCTGAACGCCATCCTCTTGAGCCAGCTCGATTACAGTGGCAGGCCTAAGCCCGCCATCAAGGTGATCGTGGAGCTCTACCTTAGGAACCAGCTTGATGATATCTTCATTAATCATATGCAAAGAATAGCATTAAGAGAGCTAAACTGCAATTGGGTTTTTCACCGTCGCATTGTCATCGACCATATTTTGAAAGGATTGACCCTGAATCTGATGGGACAGTATATCAAGGCTCCAAGCATGCCGAAGAGATGGGTGAGATGGGCTACGCCGTCATTGAGGCCGGTTATCTGGCTGAATACTGAGACCAGGAAGAATAGCAGCACTGCCAGAGGAGCCTTCACCGGTATGAAGTAGAAAAGAAGAATCCTGCTGGTAGGATACAGCACTGCAAAAAGCAGAAGGACTCCGTAGATGGCTCCCGATGCTCCTGAGAGCACTACATTGGCTCCTGAGATGGCAAAGGCAAGATAGCTCATCAGGCCGGAGAAGAGGCCGGTGAGAAGATAGAACAGCAGAAACTCCCTTGTGCCAAGGGTCCTTTCAATGGTATAGCCGAATCCAAGAAGGCCGAGCATGTTCAGAAGCAGATGGCTGGTGTTGGCATGGACAAACATATATGTGAACAGCTGCCATACCCAGCCTTCCTTCACAAGGGAAGGAATCAGGCTCAGGGAGTAATAGAGCGGAATGCCCTGGATCGACAGCCTGGAATACTGGACCAAGATGAAAATCAGTACGTTTATGCCGATGATGTACAGCACAGAGTTGTGAAAAGTATATTTGAAGCGCTTGTTTAGTATGTTGTCTTTCATGCCTAGAATGTAACTGCTGTAAGGTGGAAGAGTCAATCACAGCCAGATGTTGCTTATTTTATCGAACAATTGTGCACAATGAAGCCTTTTCATATTGTTTCTTAAAAATTGTAAATAAGACTAGAAAGAAATTTATAAATCTGTCATAATGAGAATCGGATGGAAAAGGAACTTATGTTCTGTTTTCTATTCAGTTTATCTTGTTTTCCTTGGTGCCTGGCTGGTTCTCTCCCCACCCCAAAAAACCTATCAGCCAGACACCTTTTTTATACCCAAAAAGCCCTTCGAAACCAAGTTGCCTGCAACTCCTATATTTAGAAGCCGTAATGAAAAATTGACCAGCATTCACGGCTTGCATAAAAGAGGAAGTAGGGTTACTAATTACTCATGATTGTCTTTTTCTCAGGGACCAACAACTCTGCCTTTGTTGCCAGAAGCCTTGCCAATCTTCTTGGGGACGAATGCGTTCCGGTCTTCTCAAGATCGCTGTGCAATGATAAGCCGATTGTCTTTGTCTGCCCCACCTATTGCTGGAGAATTCCAAGGTTCTTTTCCAGGCTCATCAGAAAAGCCCGCCTCATAGTCCCCAAGCAGGCATACTTTGTGCAGACCTGCGGAAGCGAGATCGGCAACAGTGCGCATTGCAACAGAAAGCTCTGCATCTCTGCCGGATTGGATTACAAGGGAACCGCTGCAGTGCTGATGCCTGAAAACTACATTGCCATGTACGATTCTCCATCCCTGGAGGAGGCTCATCGAATAGTAGAAAGAAGCAAGCCTGCAATCATAGACATAGCAAATCGGATAAGCAAGGGCCTTGTGCTGAAGGATGAAAGGCCGACTCTTTGGTTCAGGTTCCTAAGCGGCCCGGTGAATCCTCTGTTCTATTTCTTCTTCGTCAGAGACAAGGCCTTCTGGACTACTGATGCCTGTGTATCCTGCACCCACTGCCAGAAGGTATGTCCAATGAAGAACATCAGCATGGAGGAGGGCAGGCCTGCTTGGCATGGCAAGTGCGTCTCCTGCATGGCATGCATAGCCAGCTGCCCGAAGAAGGCTATAGAGTATGGCAAGAAGAGCAAGGGGAGAACTCGCTATTTCAACTACGAGGATCCTATAAGGAGGGTTTGATGAACGCTTTTGAAAAGCTTCGCGGCAATGGAGTCATTGCAGTCCTGGAGATCGACAAGGCTGAGGATGCCTTGCCCACAGCCCAGGCCCTGTATAGAGGAGGAGTGAGGACAATAGAGCTGACTCTTCGCTCAAGCGCTTCGCTGGAAGCAGCAAGGATCATCAAGGCCAATGTGCCCTTGGAACTAGGGATCGGAACTGTCATTCTCAAGGGCCAATGCAAGGCTGCCAAGGACCTTGGAGCAGCCTTTGCCGTCGCCCCAGGCTTCAACCCTGCCATTGTGCAGGAAGCCATGGATATAGGCTTGGACTTTGCTCCAGGGGTAGCTACTCCAAGCGAGCTGGAATGTGCGGCCTTCATGGGGTGCAAGGTGTTCAAGGTATATCCTGCTGTGAAGCTTGGGGGCGTTGATTACCTGAAGAGCCTCATAGCGCCTTATCGGCACCTAGGCTTCAGATACATCCCACTGGGTGGAATGACACTTGAGACTGAAGCCCAATGGGCAGCTGTGGATGAGGTTCTTGGCATTGGAGGCACCTGGATAGCCTCCAAGAGCCTGATTGCCGCAGGCTCTTGGCCTGCCATAGAGAGCAATGCACGGTCGGCTGTGGAGCTTTGGAAAAGCCTTAGGCAAGCATGATGGACCAGACTTCTCCCTTGTTCTGAAGCTGGACCAGGCCTCTTTTCTCTGCATCGAGGGCAAGAGCCTTGAACTTGCTGTAGCCATAGTCGTGGTAGTTGAAGGCCTTGGCAACCTCTGTGAATGGAACCCAGCTCTTTCCCTTGAGCGATGCGACAAGGCGCAGGAAGACTTCCGGCATCATAGTCTTGCCTGCCGACTTCACCAGTACAAGCTGATCCTCGACTTCCTCGCTGTAGCGTACGCTTGAATGCTTTACAGAATCGTTTATGAAGGCCTTCCAGCTCTTGTAGCCAAGATTGCTCTCGTCAAAGCTTGAGTTCAGAAGCCTCATCCTGACCTTCACTGCTCCTAGGCTTGTGAACTTCTTCTCCTTGTCCAGGCTGTCCACTGCATCCTCAAGAAGCTCAAAGGCTTGCTTCTTTGTCATGGCCTGGGCTGGGGAGTCCTGGGGATCAGAGCTGTCCTCTGAGTCTATTATGTCTCTGTAGTCAAGGTAGTCGTCTGCCATCTTCAGAAGATCCTCTGAAGCGTTTCGAGTCACATCGCAGATCACCAGCGAAACCTTTCCGTATTTGCGGAGGCTGAGGAGAAGAGGCCTGAAATCGGCATCACCTGTGATCAGGACGAACTTCTCGATGTGCGGGAACTGGAATATGAGCTCGACTCCATGGGCCACCATCGACATGTCCGAGGAGTTCTTCCTTGAGGTGGGAATGTGGATGAGCTCAAAGGAGTTGGAGGCAAGCTCTCCTGCTATGTTCTTTATTGAGATCTTGTTCCAGTCTCCAAAAGCCATGGCATAGCTTATCTTGTCCTTTTCGCTTAGCGTATCGATTATTGTCTGTATGTAGTTTGAGCCTTTCGGCGGGGTGACATTCTCTATGTCCCATAGTATCGCTGTATTCATATATTAAGATTATATTCTAGAGACAAATAAAAAGCTACATGCCAAAGAGACTTGGCTCCTCTCTGGCCTCGTACTTGACCAGATAATCGAAAATCTGGGCATTGGAATGCATTATTCCTGCCTTTTCCAGCGTGCTGTGGAATATTTTCATAAGATGATCGCTGTTTGGACTCGGTATTTCATAGGCATTGCCGAACTCCCTCATATAGACTTCCTTCAGGCCTAAAAAGAGCTTGTCGAACTGCTCATAGCAATATTCCCTGTTTCCATCACGCAGGGTCAGCCCCATTCCAAAGCAAAGCACGCCCCTGACCTTGGCCTGTATGCAATAGTCCAGAATCCCTCTGATGTTCTGTTCTGTATCGTTTACATATGGCAGTATTGGGCAGAGCCATACGACAGTCGGAATCCCAGCTTTCTGCAAGGTGCATAGGGCCTCGAAGCGCTCTCTTGTAGTGGAGACGTGAGGCTCGATCTTCCTGCATAGGCTCTCGTCAAAGGTGGTCAGAGTCATCTGGACCACGGCCTTGGTCCTTTCGTTGATCTTCTCAAGAAGGTCCAGATCCCTGAGCACCAGCGTGGACTTGGTGATGAGCGTTATGCCAAAGCCGTACTTCAGGCAAAGCTCAAGGGCCTTGCGTGTATGCTGCAGCTTGCCTTCAAGAGGGATGTAGGGGTCTGTCATGGAGCCCATGCCTATCATGGCCTTGCTTCTCTTATGCATCAACGCATGCCAAAGCAGGTCGATGGCATTCTCCTTGACCTCTATGTCCTCGAACTGATGGCTCATGCCATAGCAAAGGCTTCTTGAGTCGCAGTAGATGCAGCCATGGCTGCATCCTCTGTAAAGATTCATTCCATTTTGGGGGCTCAGTATAGACTTGGCCTGTACTAGATGCATCCTTGATAGTCCATGCCAATGAGGTAGGTCTCAAAGCTGTCAGACCTGCATGCCTTCGGCTTGAGCGTCTTTGCCTTTGCAAAGAGGCTGCGCATCCTGACCAGCAGCTCCTGCTGGCCGCCTCCCTGGAAGATCTTGATGACCAGGTTGCCGCCTTTCTTCAGCTGCTCGGTTGCAAGAATCAGGACCTGCTCTGCAAGCCATTCGCTTCTGGAGGTGTCCACGCTCCTGTTGCCCATTGTCATCGGGGCTGCATCGCTGATGATGGCATCAAAGGGTCCGTTTTCCACCAGCTTGGCCCTTATCTCCTTGGAAAAGGCGTCTCCAACAAAGGCCGTTACTGTTGGCGGGATTGGATTGAGGTTCAGAGGGTTGAGATCTACGGCGATGATGCGCCCTTCGCCCTTGAGAAGCATCCTATGGGTGTACAGGGTCCAGCTTCCAGGAGCGGCTCCTACATCAAGCACAGTATCGCCAGGCTTGACTATATGGCAGCTAGCCTGTATTTCCTCCAGCTTATAGACAGAACGGGCAGGGTAGCCATCCTTTCTTGCTCTAAGGGTATATGAATCAGCTTTGTCTCTTCTTGAAGTAGCCATGCGCCTATAATATTCTAGTTCAGGATGCTATTCAAGTTTTCTGCAGTCTGTAGGGCTATTTCCAGGAATTTGCTTGCCGAATCTGCTTTCATGGAGCCCAGCGTCCCCTGGTCCCATTGCGGGCCATCCAGCTTGTCCTCGCTATAAAGGAACTGAAGGCATGGCACAGACCTGAATGCAGCCACTGCTATAAGCGAAGCGCATTCCATGTCCACGGCTATGCAGCCCTGGGCCTTGAGGCTCTTGATGGTGCTTGGCAGCTCCCTGTAGGGGGCGCTCGTCGTCCAGACCTTTCCCTCAACCCTTGGCAGGAACATTCTTGAGAGCATCTGGCTTAGCATGGATGCGCAGGGGTTGGCTATCCATTTCTCCTCCTGGCCATAATGGAGGGCAACGCCCTCGTCGCAGTAGGCATGGGTGGGCACAATCAAGGTGTTATGAGTGGCGCGGGAGTCCAGGGAGCCGCAGGAGCCAAAGTACACAAAGCCCTTGGCTCCATGGGCTATAAGCTCCTCCATGAACACAGCTGCTGCCATGCTGCCTTCACAGCTTAGGAAGAGGCCAAGCTTCTGGCCCTGCCAATCAAGGCTGTAGACTGGATAGGGAGCGCCTGCAAATATGGCTGTCTCCTTCTTAAGTGCAAAGCGCCTGGAGGCAATATCTATGAACCGCTGATGAAAGCAGCCTATGACAACCTTGGGAAAGCCTTCGATAGGGCGGGCTATCATCTGAGGCTTGAGCACTCCTTCTTCCATGCTGGACTCCTTGCCTAATACTATCCAATAGGCAAGAAAAAAGCCACCCGAAGGTGGCTTTTGGCCTTTTACCTGGCAAGCAGGCTGTGAAGCCTCTTGGAGAACAGGGCTGGATCCTTGGGCATTACACCCTCAGCCAGCATGGCCTGGTCCAGGAGAACGAAGGCTGCATCGCTTATGAAGGCCTCATCTGTGCTTTCCTCGATCTTCCTGACAACAGGATCTTCGCTGTTGATCTCAAGGATCGGTGCGCTTAGAGGCATGTCGGAATTGCCCATGGCCTTCATGATCTGCTGCATCTGCACCGACATGTCATTGTCATCCACGACAACCACAGCCGATGCATCGGTCAGGCGATTGGAGATCACCACATCCTTGACGCTCTCTCCCAGGGCCTTCTTCAGCTTCTCGATGATAGGAGATGACTTCTTGTCTTCCTTCTTCTCCTCTTCGGTCTTGAAGTCCTCGACAGCTCCGCTCTTGTTGATTGCCTTGAGCGGGAGGTCCTTGTAGGTGCCTATTGTGCCGATGACAAAATCGTCGATGTCGTCAGTTCCAAGAAGCACCTCGAAGCCCTTGTCCTTGTACATCTTCAGCAGCGGTGAGTTCTTGATGGCATCCAGGGAGGTTCCTGTGAGGTAGTAGATGCTCTTTGCATTCTCGCCCATCCTCTCCTTGTATGCAGCCAGGCTTGTGTAGCCATCCACAGCAGTGCTGTGGAACCTTACCAGCTCAAGCAGCTCGTCCCTGTTGGCATAATCGCTGTAGAGGCCTTCCTTCAGAGGACGGTTGTACTGGGCTATGAACTTGTCGTAGAGCTCTGCATTGGACTCGCTGATCTTCTTGAATTCAGAGAGGATCTTCTTTACGGAAGCTGTCCTTATGGCGCTCATGACCTTGTTCTGCTGGAGTATCTCCCTGGATACATTGAGCGGCAGGTCCTCGGAGTCGATGACGCCCTTGACGAATCTCAGATAGGTCGGCAGCAGCTCCTTCTCGTCGTCTGTTATGTAGACTCTCTTGACATAGAGCTTCACGCCAGGCTTGTAGTCAGCATGGTACATGTCGAAGGGGGCCTTGGCAGGGATGAAGAACAGTGTGGTATACTCGGTCACGCCCTCTGCCTGGGTGTGAATGTAGAATAGAGGATCCTCGCTGTCATAGCTGGTGTTCTTGTAGAACTCGTTGTAGTCCTCTGGCTTCAGGGAAGCCTTTGGCCTTCTCCACAAGGCTGCGGCGGAATTGATCTTCTCAACCTTGTGCTCAGATCCTGTCTCCTTTCCATCCTTGTCATAGTTCTTCTGGTCATAGGCAAGATAGATAGGATAGGCGATGTGGTCGCTGTAGCGCTTGATCAGGTCTGAAAGCTTCCATCTGGAGGCAAACTCCTTGCCCTCTTCCTTGAGATGGAGAATGAGCGTGGTTCCATGTCCCTCTCTCTGAGCTTCGTCAATGGAGTACTTCTCCTTGCCGTCGCTGGACCAAATGTAAGCCTGTGCGTTCTCCTCGAGTGCGCTCTTGGAGATCACATCAACCTTGTCGGCAACCATGAAAGCCGAGTAGAATCCGACTCCGAACTGCCCGATGAGGTTGCTGTCCTTCTTCTGCTCATCGTTGAGGGAAGCCAGGAACTTCCTTGTTCCGCTTGAAGCTATCGTACCAAGGTTGTCCACCAGCTCATCCTTGGTCATGCCTATTCCATTATCGCTGAGAGTGATGGTCTTTTCGCTTTCGTTGAACTCAAGGTCGATCCTAAGCTCGGAGTCTGCCTTGGCCTTTCCCTGAAGGCTTTCATACTTGAGCTTGTCCAGGGCATCGGAGCTGTTGGATATCAGCTCCCTGAGGAATATCTCCTTATGAGAGTAAAGGGAGTTTATGATCAGGTCCAGCAGCTGGGAGACTTCCGTCTTAAAGGTTTTCTTTTCCATTATAGAATAACCCTCCTTATCGGTTATTAATTTCCATTAATCGAATTTAGTAAAAAAGAGGGCAAATGGCAACTGCTGGGCTAAACAATGTCATTAAAGCCCAGGTCCTGAATGAGGCTGGTCTTGAACAGAAGCTCGTCCAGCCCTGCATTGGCGGCGGCTGTTTCCTGCGCCTTGTCCTTGAGCCTGGATGCCATGAGCTCCATTGGAACAGAGCCCTTTATCCTCTGGCTGTCCACAAAGGCCTGCAGCCTTGTGAGCGCCGCCTTGTCTATCGAGGCCCCTTGGCCGCCTATTATAAGGTGGCGCGCGCCAGTGACGCAATTGATCACTGCCATGGCCTTGGCCATGCTGCAAAGGGCCTTGTCGCTGATCCCGGCCTCGAAAACGGACGAAAGCTGGCCGTCTGCCTTGCCTGTCAAGGCCCATGACGAGACCTGGGCCTGGAGGCAGCCTATGGAGCCGCAGGTGCATAGCCCGGTGTCTTCAACCTTCAGATGGCCTATGCTGCTGTCCAGGGCAGCAATCTTTCCGTCGATGACCAAGGCACAGCTTATGGCATCAGACCAGTCCAGGTAGGCAACGGTAGAAGAGGGGAAGTCCTTTGAGAGAATCTCCCTCTCTGCTCTTATCAAGGCCTTTGAGCTGGGCATCAGCACAGAAGGAACCTTAAGGATTCTTCTTACTCCCTCTACAAGAGGAAGCTCTCCTAGAACTGGGTCTATGATTGAGGTGCAGTCCTCGTTGAAGGCTGCATTTGCAGTGATTATCACTCCAAGCACCTTTGCCTCTGGGCAGGCTGAAAGCAGCTTTGCGCCAAGACGGAGGATGAAGCCGACATATTCCTCTGGCTTTTTCACCGCTGGCTTGGCCTGACGCTCAAAGCGAAGCGTCTCAGCGGCAAGGTTGGCTATGGATGCGCTGATCATCCTTGAGCCTAGATGGATGGTGACTATGTATCTAGCGTCCTTGATCAGCTCCAGCCTGGCTGCCGGCCTTCCGCTTGATGACTCCAGAAAGCCCTGGTCGCGCACAAGTCCTTCAGCCTTGAGGCCCTCGACTATCTCGCCTGTGGATACCTTGTTGAGATCCAGGGCCTTTGCCAGGGAAGCCTTTGAGAAGGAAGAGCTATGCCAAAGGGCGTTCAGCACCCTGTATCTATTTATCTGTCTTGCTGTCCTAGGCTGGCTGAGAAGCATTGGATTGTCGTTTGTCATGGCTCTGATTATATGATGAAGAGAGGCTGTCGACAAGCATATGACAGCACGCGAGCGAAAAAGGCTCACTTCTAACATGTTGTGAAATGACTTCAGAACATATGACAACACAATGCACAAAAAGGCCAACATATCACATGATAATGCAATTATCCTTGAAATACGCTCTTGACACGTCCATCAAAATGTTAGACCTTGAGCTTCTTCCTTGTAAACTTCTACGCATCATGCTACATATAACAATGTTGTCACATGTACAATGCTGGATATCAAAAAAGCATGAGCAAAGGAATAAAACAGCAATTAACTATCTATATTAAAAGCAAATAACATTGAACATTGTTTCCAGCCTTCCCCTGCCTAAGCGCTTTGCTTATGACATTTCAAATGCCAAAATACTGCTTGAACATGTGACTTTTGCATGAAAACCTCTTGTTGATGCAATATGTTAGAGGTTATCATCTAGATGCAAGGAGAAAAAAGGATGAATACAGCAATGAGAGCGGCAAGGACGATGATGATGCTCATCGCAGCTGCATGCATCTGCCTCCTTTGCTCCTGCGAGCTTTCAGCGCCAAAGGTGCAGGGCACAACAAGAGCCCTGGTGATCGGCCTTGATTACTCATGCTACTCAGACCTTGCTGACAGCCAGCTTCAGGGAGCCGTCACAGACGCCTTGGACATGACAGCTGCCCTTCGGGCCATGGGCGCCGAGGTCCAGACCTTCATACAGAGCTCCGATGCCTCCTGCCTTCCAGAGGGCAACCAGGAGCCGACCAAGGCCAATGTGCTTGCTGCCATCGAAAGCATTGCGCAGATTGCCCAGAGCCAGGATTGCCTGGTTGTCTACTTCAGCGGACATGGACTATCCTCCACGCTGCAGGACAGCGCCGCGGTTAAGGGCCTGTGCTATTCAAAGGCTCTTGTATTCAAGGCTTCCATAGGCTTCGAGGAAGGCTTCTACTTCCTGCTTGAGGGTGAATCCTACAAGTATACAGATGCATCCATTCTTCTCTCCAAATCCGAATTCACAAGCGCTGTGGAGCGCGTCAGGGGAGCTACAGTGGCTCTCGTTGACACCTGTGCCTCTGGCAGCCTGGCAGAGGCAGGCGGAGCGATTGTCAGCTCCGACAATGCAAGCCTTTCTACAAAGCAGCTGCTGATTGCCATGGGAGAGGAAGCCTCCACGATGAATGTGCTTGCCTCATCCCGTGCAGACCAGGTCTCCTACGAGGTCAGGACCGCTGAAGAGTCCTATGGAGTGTTCACAAGGGCCATCCTCGAAGGCCTTGGATACGACAGGGCAAGCGGCACAGTCGCCTTAAGCAGCCTGACCCTGAATCAGCTGGCCGGATTTGTCACAGACCTCAACGTCCAGAACGCAAGGCTGTCCGGCAGCCCAGTGGATGTGACAATCTTCTAATCAGCCTCCTTTTAAGATAATACGTTGACGCCACCTGGGAAGGTGGCGTCATTCTTATTAGGTGCGCCATCAAGGATGACGCTCTAAGGATAAAGCTGAATTATTTAAGAAGCGCAGAGAAAGCCAGAAGCTGCTGATCTTCCTCGCATCCGTTGAGAACCTTGGTGGCAAGGATCTTTCCAAGCTGCACGCCTTCCTGGTCGAAGCTGTTAATGTTCCAGACAAAGCCTTGGAACATGACCTTGTTCTCAAAGTGGGCCAGCAGTGCACCAAGGGTTCTGGCGTCGAGCTTGTCGGCAAAGATCAGGCTGGAAGGCCTTCCGCCTTCAAAGACCTTGCTTGGATTGTCATCATCCTTTCCTCTGGAGAAGGCGACCATCTGAGCTATGAGATTGGCTAGAAGCTTCTCCTGGCTGGAGGAGCCATCCACTGTTGCATCAAGGCCCATCTGAGAGGACTTGAAGCCAATGAACTGCAGTGGAATCACATCAGTTCCCTGATGAAGAAGCTGATAGAAGGAATGCTGGCCATTGGTGCCTGGCTCGCCGAACACCACAGGGCCGCTTTGATATCTCAGAGGCTTTCCGTCACGGTTGACGCGCTTTCCATTGGATTCCATGTCCAGCTGCTGAAGATGAGCCGGGAAGCGTGAGAGAGCCTGGGAATAAGGGAGGACTGCTGTAGAGGGATAGCCGAGAACATTGCGCAGATATATTCCAATCATTGCATCCATCAGGGCTGCATTCTTGGTGATGTCTGGCTCAAGGGCCGCTATGTCGGCTGCGTGGGCTCCTTCAAGCACCTGGGCAAGGACGTCATAGCCAAAGGCCAGGGAAAGGACAACGGCTCCTACTGCGCTTGTAGCGCTGTAGCGGCCTCCGATGTAATCATCGATGAAGAAGGCATCAAGCACATCAGAAGAGGTAGCCAGGGGGCTTGTCTTGCTTGTCACAGCTATCATATGGCGGCTTGGGATAAAGCCTTCGATGTTCCTTGCCTGCATGAGGGACAGCACAAGATCCCTGTTTGTGAGAGTCTCAAGGGTCGTTCCGCTCTTGCTGACCAGGATGAACATGGTTGTCTCAATATTGACCTGGCTAAGGGTCTTTGCAGCGTCGTCAGGATCGACATTTGAGATGAAGTGAGCCTTGATGGCATGAGGCTTAAGGTTGTCCAGAGCTATGTACAAGGCTCTGGGGCCAAGGTCCGATCCGCCGATGCCGATCTGAACCACGGTGTCAAAGCTCTTGCCAGTTGATCCCTTGATCAGGCCCTTTCTCACATCATTGGAGAAGCTTTGTATCTTCTCAAGCTGAGCCTTGTAGAAAGCGCCTTTTTCCTCGTCATCCTTCTGCACTGAAGTGCCTTCTAGGACAGCTCCGCGAGCAAGGTGATGAAGGACGCATCTTTTCTCTCCTGGATTCATGATCTTCCCGGATAGAAGAGCCTTGTACTTCTCAATGACCTGCTGCTGGTCTGAGAGAGCCTGAAGAGCGCTCAGGACACTCTTGCTCACTGGCTCGCAGGCATAGCTGTAGCTAAGCAGGCCTGCCTCTGAGATCAAAAGCTCATTTATGCGCTGACGGCTGAGGCCTTCCTTGATGTTGAAGGGCTTTGCCGCTTTCAGGTCTTCATAGCTAGAAGCTTGATCCATATCCTTGAATTCCATGTTTCCTCCAGTGCTTCTGCACATCGAAAGCAGTGTATCCTCAAGAACATCGATTTGCAAGTAGGGCCGCAAAAGGCGAAAATCACTCGTCTAATTCGGGTATCCTTGTCTTGAAGCTTTCCAGAAGATCCTCCTTTGTCATGTTCTCGCGCAGTATGATGATGATTGTGTCATCACCCGCGACTGACCCAAGAATCTCGGGAAGAGAAAGCACGTCCAAGGCAAGAGCAACACTGTTTGCATGTCCGTTTCGAGTCTTGATGACTCCGATGTTGCCTGAGAACTCAATGGAGATGATTCCTCTTCTCACATCCTGGATGTAGCTTTTCTCGCTCTCGCTCACCAGGTCATTGTCAGGAAGGGCATAGTAGTAGCCTGACCAGCCATCGCTGATCTTGCCGACCTTGAGCATCTTCAGGTCCCTGGACAGGGTCGCCTGGGTAAGGGAGAAGCCTTGCTCCTTGAGCATCTCAAGAAGGGTGTCCTGGTTGTCGATGCGATTGTTCTTGATTATATCCTTGACTATAGAAAGCCTGTTGTAACGTTCTTTCATGTATATTCCTCACGCTGGGTTTTAAATAAATATACACCCGACTTGCATTTTCATCAAGGTTTATCGGCTATTCTGCCTTGTTAGGGACAGAAAATGAAAAACGGCTGCATTATCAGAGCAAGCAGGAATCCTGGTCCTCTTCATTGAGAAATGGCCTGCTCTGTGATACAATGGGGCAATTATGGAAGATCCCCTCTCGTATCAATTGATCATCATTGCCGTCTTGCTGGTATTCTCAGCATTGTTCTCCGCTTCAGAAACCGCATTCACATCCCTTTCAATCGCCAATAGAAAAGCAATAGAGGAGCTGAAGACTCGAGCCTCCAAGAGAACCATATGGCTTGTAAGGAAGCCGGATCTTCTTCTTACCACCATCCTGG